>CAZRVW010000014.1:0-28192 GCA_964603645.1 uncultured Novosphingobium sp.
GTAGAATTCGACAAAGCGGCCGACGACGCCCACTTCGCGCAGCATCTGCACACAGGTCAGCACCAGATCGGTCGCCGTGACGCCCTCGGCGAGCTTGCCCGTGAGCTTGAAGCCGACGACTTCGGGGATCAGCATCGACACCGGCTGGCCGAGCATCGCCGCTTCTGCCTCGATGCCGCCGACGCCCCAGCCGAGCACGCCAAGGCCATTGATCATCGTGGTGTGGCTGTCGGTGCCGACGCAGGTATCGGGGTAGGCGATGGTCGCACCATTGGGGTCCTTGGAGGTCCAGACGGTCTGCGCAATGTTTTCCAGGTTGACCTGATGGCAGATGCCTGTGCCCGGCGGCACCGCATAGAAATTGGCGAGCGATTTCGAACCCCACTTGAGGAAGTCGTATCGCTCGAGATTGCGCTGGTATTCGATCTCGACGTTTTCCTCGAAAGCCTTGGGGTGGCCGAATTCGTCGACCATCACCGAGTGGTCGATCACGAGATTGACGGGCACCTGCGGATTGATCTTCGAAGTGTCGCCGCCGAGCCCCTTGATCGCATCGCGCATGGCGGCCAAGTCGACAACGCACGGGACGCCGGTGAAATCCTGAAGCAGCACCCGCGCCGGGCGATACTGGATTTCCGCTCCGGTTGCAGGATTCTTCTGCCAGTCGGCGATGGCCTGAATGTCATCGGTCGAGACGGTGAAACCGCCGTCCTCGAACCGCAGCAGGTTTTCGAGCAGGACCTTCATCGAGAACGGCAGGCGTGACACGTCGCCGATCTTCTCGGCGGCCTTGGCGAAGGAATAATAGGCGTAGTCCTTGCCCCCCACTGTCATGGTGGAGCGGGTGCCGAGCGTGTCCTGTCCGACCTGAGTCATATGGCGAAAGCCTTTCGTTAGAATTGTCCTGCCGCATGATCCCTCAGGGCCCCATGCTGCGATGCGGAAAAAAGGGGAATCTGAATGCCCGCCCGATGCGCGTTCGAAGGCCTCAGGTCAAGGGGCGAGGCCCAGTTGCGGGTTCTGGCGGCGCATGGCGATCGAGCAGCCGACAACGATCAGCGCGGCGCCCAGAACGGTCGCTGCACCTACCGCCTCGTCGTAAAGCCACCAGCCGAACAGCATGGCCCACAGGAAGCCAGTATATTCGATAGGGACGAGAGCCTGGGCTTCGGCGCGGGCATAGGCCCACGACAAGATCAGCAAGGCAGCACAGGCAAGCAGCGCAGCAAGCGCGATCTGGACGAGACCCGGCCAAGCGGGCCAATTTAGCCACCACGGTGCGGCCAGGGCGAGAATCATCGCCATGAACAGGTTCTGGACCAGTGCGATTTCTATGGGTGAGGAAAGCAGCGCCTGCTTGCGTTGCAGCACGAGGTTGAGCGCATAGAGAACGGCCGAAACGAGAATGGCGGCGATCCCCGACAGGGCCTCGTCAGACAAGGCGCCGCTCTGCATGCGCCCCGCGCCGATTACCAACACCCCGGCTATGCCGAGCAGCGAAGCGATCACCGCGCTGGGTTGAATGCGTTCACCAAGCAGCAGGGCGGCGAAATAGAGCGCGATCAGCGGAGCGATGAACGAGATGGCGATGGCCTCGGCCAGGGGCAACACCGTAATTCCGTAAAAGAACAAGAGCGCCATGCCGCTCGTGACCACCGCGCGCTGAATGTGCACGCGTAGGGCCGCGCGTCCCGCCAGCGGCTTTCCTGCGGCGAGCCAGACCGGCGCCATCATTGCCGCACCAAAGGAATTGCGCAGGAAGACGGCGGTATAGACTCCTGCCGCAAGCGCAGCGCCCTTCATCACCGCGTCCATCGCGCTGAAAATCGCAATGCCGGCGACGGTCATTGCGAAGGGAAGCAAGGTGCGAGTGGCGGGCATGGTCCGTCGCCTGTGATGCCGGGCGCAAAATAACGCAAGGCAAAGCGATTCATCTATGGCTAAGGCGTGTGCAGCGCACTATGAGAGCGCACGGAGAAATCCATACAGGGAATTGCGAAATGAATGCGACGACGAGGCTGCTGGCACAGGCAATTTCCGGTGCGGGACTGGTCGCCTTCGCAGCTGTTGGTCTATCGGCCGAGCCTGCAGCTCCGGTCGATGCGGTCGATACCGTAAATGCCGTCGATGCAGCGACGGCTCCCCCGGTGATCAAACCCGAGCCAGTCATCAAGCCCAAGCCGGTGATCGAACCGACGATGCACTGGAACCAGGCCGACGCGGCGGTCCTGCTGTCGGTCATCGAAGGGATCGAGAGTGAGGGCCTGTTTCCCGCCGACTACCGGCCCGACCTGCTGCGCGAGGCAATGGCGCAAGGCGAGGGGCCCGCGCTCGACAGTGCGGCGAGCACCTCATTCAGCTGGCTTGCAGAGGACCTGCGTGACGGGCGCACGCCGATGAAGGCGCGGGTGCAATGGTTTATAGTCGATCCCGATCAGGACGACAGGCCGACCGATGAATTGCTTGCCGAGGCGCTGGCCACCCACGATGTCGCAGGCGTGCTCGCCTCGCTGGCTCCCGCACATCGCGATTATGCCGCGCTGAAGGCGGCGCTTGCCGAGACGCCGCCGGAAAATCGGACGCGCCGCGCGCTGATCCGAGCGAATATGGACCGTTGGCGGTGGCTACGGCAGGATCTCGGCGACATCTACCTGCTTACAAATGTTCCCGAATTCCAGCTGCGCCTGACGGTCAAGGGCAAGATCATCCGCTCCTATCGCACGATCGTCGGCAAGCCCGGCCGGACCGCGACGCCGCAACTTGCCGAGACGGTTACGGCGGTCGTCTTCAACCCGACCTGGACGGTGCCGCAGTCGATCGTGATGGGCGAAGGGCTGGGCCCGCAGCTGCTCGCGAATCCGGCCCGCGCTCGTGCGCAGAACTACAAGGTGACGAAGGCGAAAAACGGTTTCATTACGGTGGTGCAACAGCCCGGCCCGGGCAACGCGCTGGGCCTGATGAAGATCGACATGCCCAATCCGCATGCCATCTATTTGCACGACACCCCCAACAAGCGTTTGTTCGAAAATGAGGTTCGCGCCTATTCTCATGGCTGCATCCGCACCGAGCGCGCGGTCGAACTGGGCATGACCATGGCGATGCTCGGCGCGAAAATGCCCGCCGAAGAGGCGGTCGCGTTGTCCACTGCGCGTGCATACAAGAAGGTGCCGATGACGCGCACTTTCCCCGTCTATCTCACCTATTTCACCATGGCGCAGGACATCGAAGGCGGGCTTCGCCAGTTCAAGGACATCTATGGGCGCGACGCGCCGGTGCTCGCGAGCTTCGAGGCCGCTCGTCAGGTCAAGACCACCCAGCGCAAGAGCGACGAGGAAGTTATCGAACTCGATAATCCGCTATGATCGAGTCCAAGAGGGATTCCCGAGTCGAAAGCGGAGCGGACATTGGCTGACTTTGACCTGATTATTGTTGGCAGCGGGATTGGTGGCGGGGCGCTGGCCACCGTCATGGCACGCGCGGGGCGCTCGGTGCTGCTGCTCGAGCAAAGCGACGTTTACGAGGACAAGGTGCGCGGCGAGTGGATCTCGCCCTGGGGCGTGGCCGAGACGAAGCGGCTGGGGCTTTATGATACGCTGGTCGCGGCGGGGGGGCACCACCTTACCAAACACGTCGGCTATCGCCCCGGCGTTGATCCCGACGAGGCCGAAAAGCTGGCGATGGATCTGGGCATGTTCGTGCCCGACGTGCCCGGACCCTTGTGCCTCGGCCATCCGCATCATTGCCAGACACTGTTCGACGCTGCGGGTAGCGCCGGCGCGGATGCTCGGCGCGGGGTGACGGTCAGCGAAGTTACGCTGGGCGCAAACCCGTCAGTGCGCTTCACCGATGGCGAGGGCGAGCATAGGCACACCGCGCGGCTGGTGGTCGGTGCCGACGGGCGGATGTCTTCTGTCCGTAAGACTGCTGGTGTTGCGCTGCATCGTGACGAGCCGCACCACTGGTTTGCCGGGCTGCTTGTCGAGGGCGCGCACGATTGGGACCAGCTTGCGCAGGCGACGGGCACTGAGGGCGACTTCCATTTCCTTGCCTTTCCGCAGGGCGACGGGCGGGTGCGAATCTATGGCGGCTATCCGATCGAGGAGGCGAAGCGCTTCGCCGGGCCGGAAGGCGCGCGCAAGTTCCTAGATGCCTTCGCGTTCGAATCCTCGCCAAGGAATCGCGCCATCGTCGAGGCAGAGCCTGCAGGGCCGCTGCTCTCCTATCATAACTCCGATGCCTGGACCGACGAGCCGTTCGGCGAAGGGTTCGTGCTGGTTGGCGATGCGGCGGGATGGAACGATCCGATCCTTGGGCTGGGCCTGTCGATCACCTATCGCGACGTGCGCATGGTGAGCGATCTGCTGCTTGGTTCGGAGGACTGGAACGCAGCCCTGTTCAAGCCCTATGGCGAGGAGCGTTACGAGCGTCTGCGGCGCCTGCGCTTTTCCGCCAAGGTATTGTCTGCGCTTGAGGTGGAATTCGGGGCAGATGCAGAGGCCCGCCGAGCCGATTTCGACCGGCGGTCCGTCGAGGACCCAAGTCTGCGAATGTATGGGCTGGCGACCCTTGGCGGCCCGGAGCTGGTGCCAGAGGACTACTTCACCGAAGAGAGTTGGGCGCGGATCATGGGTCTGCAGGAAGCGGCCTAGCGCCCCGCCCAGCGCGCCTTGCAGAAGCCCCGCGCCTCGATTTCGATTTCCTGATCCTCGCGTCCACCGCCGAGCCCGGCGTGCGGCGCGGCTTCCTTGATGTGCAACTCGGCGTGAATGCCCGCGTTGCGCAGTTTGCGGTGCATTCTGACCGTGTTCGAAAGGAACAGATCGCGCGTGCCGGTCGACAGGAAGGTCGGCGGGAAGCCCTTGGTCATGTCGCCGAACAGCGGCGAGATATAGGGAGCGGTCAAGTCATGCCCACCGGCATAGAGCAGGTTTGCCTGTATCAGGCTGCCCATCGAATCGAGCCCGGCATTGGTCTGGTGGCTGTCTCCCGATTCGGTCAGGTCCAGTTCGGGCGACATCAGGATCGCTGCGGCAGGTAACGGAAGACCTTCGTCGCGGGCGCGAAGGATCGTTGCGGCGGCGAGGTTTCCGCCTGCCGAACCGCCGCCAATGATGATTTCGTGCGGATGGTAGTCGCGCAGCAGCGCGCGGTAGAACACCATGCAATCGTCGAGGCTCGCCGGGTAGGGATGATCGGGCGGCATCCGGTAATCGACCGTAACGACGCGGACATTGTAACTGCCGGTCGCAGCCAGAGTCATCGTCTTGCAGACTTCGCCTCCGCCCATGATCAGCGCGCCGCCGTGGATGTAGAGATAGACGCGGCGGTCGCTGTCAGACCAGCCTTCGGGGCGGATGTCATAGGCCAGTGCCCCGTCCTCACGCCACTCTGTCAGCGTGTGTGCGAAGTCTCCCATCCGGCCGGCAAACATCGCGGACACATTCTCGTCCATCATCGCGATGTGCGCTTTCCAGCCCGCATTGTCGTCAAGCGCCGGATAAGTCCCCGCGCGCGGCATCGGCTGCGCAAGAGCGGCCTTCGCCTGCTCGCTGGCGTGCGCGGGAACCGGCACCACGCGTTCGGGCACCCGCAAGGCGTTATCGCTATTGTCTGTCATCTCCGCTCTCCCGTTCCTGATTGGGCGGGAGCGTGCAACAGCGCCGCTGCGCGGTCAATCGAGATTGGGCCGCAGCCAGCGTTCGACCGCAGCCAGGTCCTCCCCGCGCCGCGCGGCGTAGTCTTCCAGCTGATCCCGCCCGATCCGAGCGACACCGAAATACTGGCTGTCAGGGTGGCCGAAATAGAACCCTGAAACCGCCGCTGTGGGCAGCATTGCCTGGCTTTCCGTGAGCGTGATCCCGGCGTTGTCCTGCGCCTTCAGCAGGTCGAACAGGATCGGCTTGAGCGAATGGTCGGGGCAGGCCGGATAGCCGGGAGCTGGGCGGATGCCGCGATATTCCTCGCGGATCAGCGCTTCGTTGGTCAGTTGTTCGCCCGGTGCATAGCCCCACAGGTCGGTGCGGACATGCTGGTGCAGGCGTTCGGCAAAGGCCTCGGCAAGGCGATCCGCAAGCGCTTTCAGCAGGATGTCGTTGTAGTCGTCATGCGCCGCCTTGAAGCGTTCGAGATGCGGCTCGATACCGTGGATGCCGACCGCGAAGCCGCCGATCCAGTCGCCTGCCGGGTCGACGAAATCTGCCAGGCAGAAGTTGGCGCGCCCAGTTCCATTCTTGGCGCGCGACTTCTTCACTTGCTGGCGCAGGAAAGGAAGCAGGGTTCCGTCATCGAGCCGGACGTCGTCGCCTTCGCGACGGCAGGGCCAGAACGACGCGACGCCCCGCGCGGTCAGCCACTTCTCGGCAATAATCTGGTCCAGCATCGCCTGGGCATCGGCAAACAGATTGCGTGCGCTTTCGCCGACGACCTCATCGTCGAGGATTGCGGGATACGTGCCCGCCAGCTCCCAGGCGCGGAAGAACGGCGTCCAGTCGATCGTCTGGCGCAGGTCGGCCAGATCCCAGTCGGCGAACACGTGCAGGCCGGGCTTGGCAGGCGCAGGCGGTTTCAACGCCATGTCCGCCTTGAATCCGTTCTCACGCGCCTCGGCGAGCGGCAGCAGTTCGCTCTGGCCCTTGCCCTCGCGCGCTTCGCGCACCTTTTCGTAGTCTTCGGCCGTCGAGGTGACGAATCCCGCGGCTTGCGTGTCGGAAAGCAATTGCGAGGCCACGCCGACCGCGCGGCTCGCATCGAGGACATGGATCACCGGCCCTTCGTAGGCGGGATCTATCCTGAGCGCGGTATGTACCTTGCTGGTGGTCGCACCGCCGATCAGCAGCGGCATGGTCATGCCCGCGCGCTGCATTTCCTCGGCGACCGTCACCATTTCATCGAGCGAGGGGGTGATCAATCCCGACAGGCCGATCATGTCCGCTTCGTTCTCGTTGGCAGCTTCAAGGATCGTTGCCCAAGGCGCCATCACCCCCAAGTCGATGACCTCGTAGCCATTGCACTGCAGCACGACGCCGACGATGTTCTTACCGATGTCGTGGACGTCGCCCTTGACCGTGGCCATGACGATCCGGCCCTTGGCCTTGGCACCAGCTTCCTTCTCCGCCTCGATGAAGGGGATCAGGTGGGCAACCGCCTTCTTCATCACGCGCGCCGATTTCACGACTTGCGGCAGGAACATCTTGCCCGATCCGAACAGGTCGCCGACGACGTTCATGCCGTCCATCAGCGGCCCTTCGATCACTTCGATGGGCCGCCCACCGGCCTCGGCCGTAGCGGCGCGCATTTCCTCGGTATCGGCAACGATATGTGCATCGATGCCCTTGACCAGCGCGTGTTCGAGCCGCTTGCGCACTTCCCAGCCGCGCCATTCCTCGGCTTCCTTTTCGGCGCGCTCGTCCTTGCCCTTGAAGCTTTCGGCAAGTTCGATCAGCCGCTCGGTCGCGTCCGATCGGCGCATCAGGATTACGTCCTCGCAGGCCTCGCGCAGGGCGGGGTCGATCTGGTCGTAGACGTCGAGCTGGCCCGCGTTGACGATCGCCATGTCGAGTCCGGCAGGGATGGCATGGTAGAGGAACACCGAATGCATTGCGCGGCGCACCGTCTCGTTGCCGCGAAACGAGAATGACAGGTTCGAGAGACCGCCCGAGAAATGCGCATAGGGGCACAGCTCGCGCAGTTCGGCCACCGCCTCGATGAAATCGAGCGCGTAGCGGTCATGCTCCTCGATGCCGGTGGCAACCGCGAAAATGTTCGGGTCGAATATGATGTCCTCGGGCGGGAAGCCGATCCCGGTCAGCAGGCCGTAGGCGCGCTTGCAGATTTCGACCTTGCGCGCCTTGCTGTCGGCCTGTCCGGTCTCGTCGAAAGCCATGACCACCGCTGCTGCGCCATAGGCCATGCATTTGCGAGCCGCTTCGAGGAACGACTCCTCGCCTTCCTTCATCGAGATCGAATTGACGATCGGCTTGCCAGAAACGCATTTGAGCCCCGCCTCGATGACTTCCCACTTTGAGCTGTCGATCATCACCGGCACGCGGCTGATGTCCGGCTCGGCGGCGATCAGCTTGAGGAAGGTCGTCATGGCCTCGACCGCGTCGAGCAGGCCTTCGTCCATGTTGACGTCGACGATCTGCGCGCCGTTCTCGACCTGCTGGCGCGCGACTTCGACAGCGGCGGCATAGTCTCCGGCGAGGATCAGTTTTTTGAACTTGGCCGAGCCGGTAACGTTGGTGCGCTCGCCAATGTTGACGAAGCGGGCTGAGGATTGCGTCTCGGTCATGCGGCGAAAGTGAACGGTTCCAGCCCGGACAGGCGGGTCTTGGCGCCGAGCGCGGGGACAGTGCGCGGCTGTGCGTCGGCGACGGCCTTGGCGATGGCGGCCACGTGCGCCGGCGTCGTGCCGCAGCAGCCGCCGACCACGTTGACCAGGCCCGCATCGGTCCATTCGCGGATGAGCTCGCCGGTCTTTTCCGGAAGCTCGTCGTACTGGCCAAGCTCGTTGGGCAGGCCCGCGTTCGGGAAGGCCATGATCAGCGTGTCGGTGTCTTTCGCCAGTTCCGCGAGATAAGGGCGCATCTTGTCCGCACCGAAAGCGCAGTTCGCGCCGATGGTCAGCGGCTTCAGGTGCCGCAGCGAATACCAGAAGGCCATGATGGTGTGGCCGGACAGGTTGCGCCCGCTCATGTCGGTGATGGTGAAGCTTAGCATCACCGGGACCTCGCGGCCCGAGGCGGCCTCGGCTTCTTTCGCGGCCATACCCGCGGCCTTCGCATTAAGCGTGTCGAAGCAGGTCTCGATGAGCAGGAAGTCGACGCCGCCCTCGATCAATGCGTCGCACTGCTCGCGGTAGGTGGCCTTGAGCGTATCGAAATCGACTTCGCGGAAGCCGGGATCGTTGACGTCGGGCGAGAGCGAAAGCGTCTTGTTGGTCGGGCCGATCGATCCCGCGACGAAGCGGCGCGTGCCGTCCTTCGCTTCGGCAGCGTCGCAGGCTTCGCGCGCGAGCTTCGCGGCGGCAATGTTGATCTCGCGCACCAGGTGCTCGCAGCCATAGTCGGCCATGGCGATTGTCGTGGACGAGAAGGTGTTGGTCTCGATCATGTCCGCCCCGGCATCGAGATAGGCTGTGTGGATTTCGCGGATCACGTCGGGCCGGGTCAGGCACAGCAGGTCATTGTTGCCCTTCTGGTCCATCGGCAGGTCGAGATCGCCGCGATAGTCGGCTTCCTGCAAGCCATACTTCTGGATCGAGGTGCCATAAGCGCCATCGAACACCAACACGCGCTCGGCGGCGCGGGCGCGAAATTCCGTTTCGGCGCTCATTTCGTAATTTCCTTCGGTCTCACGCCCAGCAGGTGACAGATCGCATAGGCCAGGTCTGCCCGGTTGAGCGTGTAGAAATGGAACTGGCGTACCCCGCCGACATAGAGTTTGTGACATAGCCGCGAAGCCAGCGTCGCGGCCACGAGTTGCCGTGAGGCGGGATGATCGTCGAGCCCCTCGAACATCGTTTCCATCCAGTCGGGCACTGCGGTGCCGCACATGGCAGACATGCGTGCAACCGCAGCGAAGCTCATCACCGGCATGATGCCCGGAACGATCTCGGCATTTATCCCGGCAGCAGCGGCCTTATCGCGAAACCGCAGGAACGTGGCGGGCTCGAAGAAGAACTGCGTGATTGCGCGGCTCGCGCCGGCGTCGATCTTGCGCTTGAGGTTATCGAGATCGGCCTCGGCATCGGGCGAATCCGGATGGCATTCGGGGTAGGCGGCGACCGAAATGTCGAAGGGGTGCAGCGCGCGCAGCCCTTCGACCAGGGCGGCGGCGTTTTCATAACCGCCGGGATGCACCGCATAGGCCTTGCCTTGCTCCGGCGGATCGCCGCGCAGGGCGACGATGTGGCGCACGCCAGCGTTCCAGTAATCTTCTGCGATCGCAGCGATTTCCTCGCGTGTCGCTTCGACGCACGTGAGGTGCGCCGCAGCCGGGATTGGCGTTTCCTGCTGGATGCGGGCAACGATGCCATGGGTGCGCTCACGGGTCGACCCGCCAGCGCCATAGGTCACAGAGACGAAGCGCGGGCCGAGCGGCACCAGCGTCTCTATAGCCTGCCATAGCTGCTCGTTCATCTTCTCCGTCTTGGGCGGGAAGAATTCGAACGAGACGTCGATGTCACCGGGTGGAGAGAAGAACAGCGGCGTGTCGCGCGCTGCGAACTCCTCCAGTGCGGCGTTGGGCGGTGGGGTCATGGTCTCGAAATCGTCCCTCTTGCCGTCACTTGCGGCGTGCGCCCTTTGGCCGCGGTTCGCCGCGCCGTCCAAATCTTTACGGTAAGCGGTGTGCCGGAAAGCGCAATTGCCGGGCTGCTTTCGAAGCCCGCCTCGCTGAAGAGGGCGAGCATTTGTTCGTCGGAAAAGCCGAGTCGAGCATGGGCATGGCGTTCGCGCAGCTCCTCGCGATCATGCGCGGCGAAATCGACGATGGCCAGGGTCCCGCCCGCTTTGGTGACACGCGCGGCTTCGGCCAAAACCGTGCCCGGTTCCTGTGCATAGTGCAGCACCTGATGAAACAGCACCGTATCGAATGCGGCTTCGTCAAAGGGCAGCGCCAGGAAATCCCCCTGGACCAGATTGACCAGCCCGGCCGGAAACTTCTGTAGCCGGGCACGGGCGACCTGGAGCATCTCGGGGCTGCGGTCGAGCGCGGTGACGCGGTCAGCGTGGGGTGCGAGCAGTTCGGCGATGCGGCCCGTCCCGGTACCGACGTCGAGCAGATTGCCGAGTGTGGACGCGCCCGCTTCGACCCCCAGCGATTCGGCAAGCGCCGCCTCGACCGGCTCGTCGGGACTATGCAGCAGGCGCAAGGTGTCCCACTCTTCGGCATGGCGCGAGAACCAGGCTTCGGCCTTGGCCGACCGGTCGGCGCGAATCGCGGCAAGATGGCGGCGATCTTCGGCGCAGCGCGCGGCAAACATGCTGTCCTCGGCTTCGGCGACGGCAAGCATCCGTGCGGCGGCATCGCCCAGCGGCGGGGCAAGACCCTCTGCAACCGCGCTCCTGAGAAAGACCCAGCTGCCCTCCTTGCGCCGCTCGGCCAGGCCGGCATCGCACAGGATTCGCACGTGCCGCGACACTCGCGGCTGGCTTTGTCCAAGGACTTGCGCCAATTCGCCCACAGCCAACTCCATATGCGCCAACAGGCGCATGATGCGTAGCCGGGTAAGATCCGACAGGGCGCGCAAGGTGGCTTCAATCCGCATAGCAGATCACATATAAAGATTTCTTTATATGTGCGCAACCCGGCGCGGAAGGGGAGCGTGCGTGCATCTCGACGCAGAACGTTTGCGTTGGGCAGCCCACTCGGCTAATCACCGCCTTGCAGGCACGCCTGCCATTGGTGGTGTGACACTCGTGACTCGCACCGGACAATATAAGGGGATTCACATGAAGAAGTTCGCTTACGCCGCTTTCACTTCGGCTGCCGCTCTCGCTCTCGCTGCCTGCGGCAGCGCCGAGGAAGCGACCGAGGACGCACAGGCCGAAGACACCGAAGCGATGGCTGAAGAAGCCGTGGCCGAGGAAGCACCTGCCGAAGACGCAATGGCTGAAGAAGGCGCTGCCGAGGAAGCTCCCGCAGAGTAAACGATCATCTGATCGCAGGGGGCGTCAGGTCATATCGGCCTGGCGCCCTTTTTTATTGCAGAACGCGCAAATGCGTCTCTGATCGTCAGGCGTACCATCAACAGCCCCCGGCGAAGGGTCTTTGTTCGGGTGAACATTTGTTTGCATGATCGCGGGCAAGGCGGCATCAGGCGGCCATGCCCGATACGCTCAAGATAACCCTGTGCCAGCTTAACCAGACAGTTGGCGATATTGCCGGTAATGCCGCAAAGATGCTCGCCGCGCGCGAGCGGGCCAAGGAAAGCGACCTCATCGTCTTTCCCGAGCTTCATCTCATCGGCTATCCACCTGAAGATCTGGTCCTCAAACCGGCGCTGATCGAGCGTGCGGTGGAGGAACTCGAAAAGCTTGCGAAGGAAACCGGTCGCACCCAGGGCCCGGCCATGCTGGTCGGCTCCGTCTTCGTGCTCGATGGCGAGCTGCACAACGGTGTCGCCCTGCTCGAAAAAGGCAAGGTCGCGGCGGTCCGACTCAAGCACGAACTGCCCAACTACGGCGTGTTTGACGAGCCGCGCGTGTTCCAGCCAGGCCCTCTGCCCGAACCCATCGTGTTCAAGGGCGTGATGATCGGCCTGCCGATCTGCGAGGACATCTGGCTGCCGGAGGTGTGCCGCCACCTCGCCAATTTCGGCGCCGAGCTGTTTATCTCGATCAACGGCAGCCCTTACGAGATCAACAAGGACGCACTGCGGATCGAAGGCGTCGCCAAGCGCCGCGCCGCCGACACCGGCCTGCCGCTCGCCTTCCTCAATCGAGTCGGCGGGCAGGACGAATTGGTGTTCGACGGCGCCAGCTTCGTGGTCAATGGCGATGGCTCGCTTGCGGTCCAGATGAAGGACTGGGACGAGCAGGAAGTCACGACGAACTGGACCAAGACCGCGCAGGGCTGGCGCTGTGACCGGGGCGAGATTGCCTCGCTCGCCGAAGGGCCGGAGGAAATCTGGTGCGCCATGGTCATGGGCCTGCGTGACTACGTGAACCGCAATGGCTTTCCCGGCGTGGTGCTTGGCCTGTCGGGCGGTATCGACAGCGCTGCCTGTGCCGCCATCGCGGTCGATGCATTGGGCGCGGACCGGGTCTGGTGCGTGATGCTGCCGAGCCGTTTCACCAGCCAGGAGAGCCTCGACGACGCCATGGCCTGCGCCAAGGCGCTGGGTTGCCGTTATTCGACAATCGCGATTCAGCCGGCGGTCGAGGGTTTCGACGCGATGCTGGAGGACGATTTCGCCGATACCAAGGTCGATATCACCGAGGAGAACCTGCAGTCGCGTATCAGGGGCGTCACCCTCATGGCGCTCTCCAACAAGTTCGGGCCGATGCTGATGACCACCGGCAACAAGAGCGAGATGAGCGTCGGTTACGCCACGATCTACGGCGACATGGCGGGCGGCTACAATCCGCTCAAGGACGCCTACAAGCTGACCGTGTTCGACGTGTGCCGCTGGCGCAACGAAAACATGCCGCGGGTCGGTATGGGTCCGAGCGGCAAGGTCATACCCGACAATATCATTACCAAACCGCCGAGCGCGGAACTGCGCCCCGACCAGAAGGACAGCGACTCCCTCCCGCCATACGAGGTCCTCGATCCGATTCTCATGGGTCTCATCGAGCATGAAAAGAGTGTCGACCAGCTTGTGACCGATGGTTTCGAGCGGGAAACAGTGGTGCGCATCGAGCGGCTGCTCCACCTTGCCGAATACAAGCGGAGGCAGGCGCCGCCGGGCGTCAAGCTGACGAGCCGCAATTTCGGGCGTGACCGGCGCTACCCCATCACGCACTCTTTCCGGAGCGCGTGATGCGGAGTTCTGTGATCCTGGCGTTCCTCCTGATTGCGGCCTGCGCACAGTCGCCCGAACCGCCTCTGACCTATGCCGAAGCACCACCGGGCGAGGCGCCGCCTCCTGCTTCGCCGGCAGGTAATTGGGAAGTAATGCTGCTCGACGGCGAAAAGCGCGGCGCAAAGATGTATTACCGCGCCGATGATGCGCGCATCTGGATGATGCCCGATTGTGCCGGGCAGGGGCACACTTACCGGATCGACGGAGATCGCATAGCCATGACCCGGTTCGCACCGGCGCAGGTGTGCGCGGTCGGTTTGCCGCCCGCTTGGGCGGATTATCGAACTGCGTTCGATGCCGCAGACACGGTCGAGAGCGCGCCTGCCGGTGCTATCCGCTTGCACGGTGGCGGGCATGTGCTCTTGTTAGTTCCGCACGAAACCGACTAGCGCCCGGTCATGGCCGTCACCACCCGCTTTGCCCCTTCGCCAACCGGGCGCCTGCATGTCGGCAACCTGCGCACGGCGCTGCACAACTGGCTGCTCGCGAAACACAATGGCGGGCGGTTCCTGCTGCGCATCGACGACACCGATGCCGAACGCAGCCGCGAGGAATACGTCGAGGCGATCCGTGAGGATCTCGAATGGCTGAAGATCGCGCCCGATGGTGAGGAACGGCAATCGGCGCGCTTCGATCTCTATGACGCGGAATTTGCAAAGCTGGTCGAGCAGGGCCGCGTCTATCGCTGCTACGAGACGCCACAGGAACTGGAACTCAAGCGCAAGGTGTTGCTCGGGCGCGGGCTGCCGCCAGTCTACGACCGCGCTGCGCTGGCCCTGAGCGAAGCCGATCACGAGGCGAAGGCAGCGGCGGGCGAGCAGCCGCACTGGCGTTTCCTGCTCGATCACGACAAGCCGATCGAATGGACCGATGGCATTCGCGGACCGCAGCATTTCGAGCCGGCGCAGATGTCCGATCCGGTGGTGCGCCGCGCCGACGGTTCGTGGCTTTACATGCTTCCCTCGGCCATCGACGATATCGATATGAACATCACCGATGTGCTGCGCGGCGAGGATCATGTTTCCAACACCGCGACGCAGATGCAGATGTTCACCGCGCTGGGCGCTTCGCCGCCGCGTTTCGCGCATGAGGCGCTGCTGGTCGGTAGCGAAGGCAAATTGTCGAAGCGGCTGGGCTCGCTGGGCATCGACACATTGCGTCAGGAGGGAATCGAACCGCAGGCGCTGGTCGCACTGCTGGCAAGGCTCGGTACATCCGATCCGGTCGATGCGAGCCTCGATGCCGAAGCACTGTCCGTCAGTTTCGACCTGTCGCGCTTCGGGCGGGCGCCTGCGCGGTTTGATGAAGAAGACCTGCACCGGATCAACGCCGCCGTGGTCCACGCCATGCCCTTCGACGCGGCGTGTCCGCGGCTGCCGGAAGGGATGGATGAGGCTGCCTGGCAGGCGATCCGGCCCAACCTGGCCCATCTCGGCGAAGCGGCGGACTGGTGGCAGGTGGTGACCGGGCCGATCGAGGCACCCGCCTTCGATGACGAGACCCGCGAATTTCTGGCCACTGCTGGCGATACGCTTGTCGCGCTGGATTGGAGCGAGGATGCCTGGCGCGAAATGACCGGGGCGCTCAAGCAAGCGACCGGCCGCAAGGGCAAGGCGCTGTTCCAGCCACTCAGGCAGGCCCTGACCGGACGCGATCATGGACCGGAAATGGCGGCGCTCTTGCCGCTGATCGGCAGGGACGAAGCGGTGAAGCGCTTGCGCGCTGCTGCGGGCTGACGTCTCCCGCTGGCGCGCCGCCTCATCAGGCCATATCCTGCATCGCGAATCAGCGAACTACAGAGATCGTCGTGCCGCGACTGACCTTTACCAGCCACCTCGACGGGATCGCGCCGGAGGGTGAATTCCTGTCCGCAGGAGAGACGGTCGGCGCGGTGCTCGATGAAGCCTTTGCGGCTCATCCAGGCCTTGAACACTATGTCCTCGATGACCAGCGGCGGCTGCGCAAGCACGTCATCGTCTTTGTCGGTGACCGCAAGCTCGGCCCCGCCAGTCTCCTCGAGCACAAGTTGCAACCCGATAGCGATATCTATGTCCTACAGGCGCTGTCCGGCGGCTGTGGCGCGCCCAATGGGACAACGACATGAGTGAACGCCTCGCATTTGCCACCCGCAAGGGGTTGTTCTTTTTCGCACTCAGCTCGTCCGGCTGGAAACTGGAGAGCGAATGCTTTCTAGGTATGCCGATGACCTATATCTTCGCCGATGCCCGCGATGGCGCGCTCTACGCAGCGGCCAACCTCGGGCACTTCGGCCCCAAACTGCATCGCTCCGATAACGGCGGGAAAGGCTGGACCGTAATTGCGATGCCGGCCTTCGCTACGGAGACACGCAACGAGGATGGCACGAAGGGCGAAGGCCCCAGTGTCGAACAGATTTGGGCCATGGCACCTGCACCCGGTGGCGCCGGGCATCTGTCGGCCGGAACGATTCCCGGCGGACTGTTTCACAGTGCTGACCGGGGCGATAGCTGGAAGCTCAACGAGGCGTTGTGGAACATGCCCGAGCGCGAACGCTGGATGGGCGGCGGTTACGACGAGCCGGGAATTCATTCGATATGCGTTGATCCGCGCGACGATCGCCACCTTGCAGTCGCGGTATCGTCCGGCGGGGTATGGCGCAGCGAGGACGCCGGCGAGAACTGGCGCGTATCGTCGAAAGGGCTGCGGGCGGCGTTCCTTCCGCCGGACATGCAATATGACGAAGTGATGCAGGACCCGCACCTGATGGTCCAGTGCCCATCTTCGCCGGACACCTTCTGGATCCAGCATCACAATGGCATCTTCCGCTCGACCAACGGCATGGCCCAGTGGGACGAGATCGAACCGCAGGGCTGCTCGGCATTCGGCTTTCCTGTCGCAGTTCATCCCGACGATCCGGAGACGGCCTGGTTCGTGCCGGCGGTGAAGGATGAGTTCCGCTATCCTCAGGATGGGAAGTTCATCGTCACGCGAACGCGCGACGGTGGCCGCACATTCGAACGGCTCGATAACGGCCTGCCTCAGGAACCGAGCTACGATCTCGTCTATCGCCATGCCCTTGCCATCGATGAGACCGGTTCGCGCCTGGCGATGGGTTCGACAACAGGAGGGGCCTGGGTCACGCACGATGGCGGAGACAGCTGGACCATGCTGGCCGCTCGGCTGCCGCCGGTGGCTGCGGTCAGGTTCGTGTAGAGGTCCGCACCGGCAGCCCATCGAGGACCGAAGCTTCAGGCGTCAGGCTGGTTCGGCCTTCTTGCCTTTGCTTGTGCTCTTACTTTTGCTCTTGCCCTTGCCTTTTCCGAGCTTTTCATTGGCCGCTTCGAGCAGCGCGTTCTCGATGTCCTTCAGGCGGCTTGCCGAGGTCACCTTGTCGCCCAAGGCATCGGTCACATAGAAAGTGTCTGCCGCGCGTTCGCCATAGGTGGCCACATGTGCTGAATGCACAATCAAGTTCGACTCGAAAAGGGTGCGGGCAAGCCGGTTCAGCAACGCGGGCCGGTCGCGCGCGTTGACCTCGATCACCGTGTAGCGGTTCGACGCATCGTTATCGAAAATCACCCGATGGCGAACCTCGAAGGCATCGGCCCGCGGGCGAGCATCCGGTTTGGCGACAAGCTGGGGCAGGAGCTCGAACTTGTTGGCAAGCGCGTTCTCGATCGAGGTTTTCAGCCGGGCCAGCTGTTCACTCTCCATGAAGGGACGACCGAGCGGGTCCTGCACCAGGAAGTTGTCGACCGCATAGCCCTTGCGCGTGGTGTGGATGCGGGCATCGATGATGTTGCCGCCGGCGAGATGGATGCCGCCTGCGATCCTGTAGAACAGCCCCGGATGATCGCGCGCAATTACCGTCACGAGCGTTGCCCCGCGTGCCGGGTAGTACTCGCAGTGGATTGAAAGCGCATGCTTCATTTCGCGCGCGGCATTGAGATGGACGAGGTTGAGCGCGATCACGTCGTCCGGCTCGGCGATCCAGTAGGAATCGGGCATTTCCTTGCCGGTCGATTCGACCAGATCCTGCTGCTTTCCGAGCCGCGCCTTCGTGGCTTCACGCTTGGCGGCGACGCGCCGCTCGCGGCCGAACTCCACGTGGCCCAGCCTGAGGCTTTCCTCGGCGGCGGCGTATAATTCGGTGATGAGCTGACGCTTCCAGCTGTTCCAGGTGCCTGGTCCTACCGCTCGGATGTCGACGATGGTGAGGCAGGTCAGCTGCCGCAGCCGGTCGATCGATTGCACGACCTCCACGAAATCGCTGATCGTTTTTGGATCGGAAATGTCCCGTTTTTGTGCGGTCGACGAGAGCAGCAGGTGTTGGCGCACCAGCCATGAAACCAATTCGGTTTCGTCCTCGTCAAGGCCCAGACGCGGACACAGCTTCAACGCGATTTCGGCGCCAAGCACGGAATGATCGCCGCCCTGGCCCTTGGCGATATCGTGGAGCAGCACGGAAACGTACAACGCGCGGCGCGAGCGGACCTTCTTGATGATTTCGGTGGCAAGCGGGTGGTCGTCGGCAAGCTCGCCCTTTTCGATTTTCGCCAGCAGGCCGATCGCACGGATAGTGTGTTCGTCGACAGTGTAGTGATGATACATGTCGAACTGCATCTGCGCGTTGACGCGTCCGAATTCGGTGACGAAGCGGCCGAACACGCCTGCCTCGTTGAGCGCGCGCAGGCTGTTTTCCGCGTCGTTGCGGCTGGTAAGCAGCTCCATGAACAGCTCGTTGGCACGCGGGTCCTTGCGGACGTCACCCTTGATGAGCTTCACGTTCCGGGCGATCTGGCGCATCGTTTCGGGGTGGACCGTCAAACCCTCGCGGTCGGCGAGTACGAATATCTCCAGGAGGCGAACCGGGTCTTTCTCAAACCAGTCTGCGCCCGGCGCGCTTATCCGCCCGCCGTAGATCGTATAACCCTTCAGTTTGCGCCGTTTCGCGCGAAAACCCGCGAGCAGGCCGCGCGGTTTGTTCTTGCCGAACTGCTCGTCGAGCTGAGCGAGGAACACCGCAGTAAGATTTCCGACCACCTTCGCCTGAAGGAAGAAGAACTGCATGAAGCGTTCGACCGCAAGCTTGCCGGTGCGCGTGTCGGAATATTGCATACGCTTCGCCACTTCGCGCTGGAGGTCGAAGGTCAGGCGATCCTCGGCGCGCCCGGTGATTTCGTGCAGGTGGCAGCGCACCGCCCAGAAGAAATTGGCTGCGCGCCGGAACGAGCGGAACTCATCTTGGGTCAGCAGGCCGACATCGACAAGCTCGCTCGCAGCGCGCACCTTGTGAATGTATTTCCCGATCCAGTAGAGCGTATGCAGGTCGCGCAGAGAGCCCTTGCCTTCCTTGACATTGGGCTCGACGACATAGCGGCTGTCGCCCATCCGCTTGTGCCGCTCGTCGCGTTCGGCGAGCTTTTCGGCCACATACTGGCGTTCCGATCCCGCGACGACTTCGCTCCAGAAGCGGCGACGGACTTCCTCGTACAAGTCCTGATCGCCCCAGACGTAGCGGCCTTCGAGCATGGCCGTGCGGATGGTCAGGTCGGCCTTGCACTGCTTGACCATTTCGTCGAGCGAACGGCTGGAATGGCCGATGGTGAGATTGAGGTCCCACAGGAAATAGAGCGTGGCCTCGATCACCTGCTCGCACCAGGCGTTGTTCTTGCCCGGAGTTATAAAGGCGACGTCGACATCCGAATGCGGCGCCATTTCACCGCGGCCGTAGCCGCCGACCGCAATGATGGCGATGTGCTCGCCGGTCGAGCGGTTGCCCGCAGGATACACATGGGTGACGACATGATCGTAGATCAGCCGAATGAGCTGGTCGGTGAGGAAGGCCTGGGTCTGGGCGACCTCGTGCCCTGCGGTGGGGGCGTCAAGCAGCCGCCGCGCGATCTCCTCACGCCCCGAGGCGAGAGCGCCGCGCAGCAGTTCCACGATGGCGAGCCGCCCCTTTTGCACACCTTGCTCGGCGACGACCTCGCCAATCTGTTCGGTGATTGAGCGACGGTCGATGACCTCGCGGGGCCGGGAAATGCGAATTACGCTCATGACGTGAATGCTTAGACGCGACGCTGTGCAAAATGAAGGGGCTGGGCCCGCTCGTCGCCTAGCGTCGGGCGGGAGCCTGTGCCAGAAGGCCGGGAACCAGTCCTAGCCGGAAGGGCGACACGTGTTTGAAATCGCAGCGGCATCCGCATCGGCAGGTGGTCCGATCCATTGGCTCGATCTCGGCCTTAAACCGGGTATCGATCTCGGTTTTTTCACGCTGCGCTATTATTCGCTGGCCTATCTGGCCGGCATCGTCTTGGCCTACTGGCACCTGTCGAAAATGATAAAGGCGCCCGGTGCGCCGCTGGCGCAGCGTCATGCCGACGATCTGTTTTTCTATTGCACGATTGGAATCATCATTGGCGGCAGGCTTGGCTATGCGACATTCTACCAGCCTGAATTGTGGGCGCAGCCCGGCGAACTCGTGAAGTTGTGGAACGGCGGGATGAGCTTCCATGGCGGCCTCGCCGGGGTGGTGGTTGCGCTGGCCTGGGTGGCGTGGCGCGGCGGCCTCAATCTGCTACGCGTGGCCGACTATGTCGCGGTCTGCGTGCCCTTTGGCATGATGTTCGGGCGTCTCGCCAATTTCGTGAACGGCGAATTGTGGGGCCGCGTGACCGATGGCTCTGTACCTTGGGCCATGGTTTTCCCTGGCGCCGGCCCCCTGCCGCGACACCCCAGCCAGCTATACGAGGCCGCTCTCGAAGGCGCGCTCCTGATCGTGGTCATGCTGTGGCTGTTCTGGCGGACGCGGGCCCGTTATCGCACCGGGCTGCTAGTCGGCGTGTTCACACTCGGCATTTCGCTGGGGCGCTTTACGGTTGAATTCTTCCGCGAGCCGGACGCGCAGTTGCAGGAATTCGCCGTGCGAACCGGCCTGTCGATGGGGCAATGGCTGACCGTGCCGTTGATCCTGCTGGGCCTGGTGCTTGTGTTGCGCGCCTTGCTGCGGCCCGAGCTGGGGAGCGGCAAGCCCGCAGCGACATGAGTGGCGAGGGCCAGAGCGCAGGCTCGCTCACTGCCGTTTTCGAACGGCTGATAGCCACACACGGGCCGATCAGCGTGTCGCATTTCATGGGCGAATCGAACATGCGCTATTACGGCGCGCGCGATCCGCTGGGCGAGCAGGGCGATTTCATCACCGCGCCGGAAATCAGCCAGATGTTTGGCGAATTCATCGGCCTGTGGCTGGCCGACATGTGGGTCAAGGCGGGCCGCGACGAACTTGTCCACTATGTCGAGCTTGGGCCGGGGCGCGGGACGCTTGCGAGGGACGTACTTTCGGTGATGCGCCGCTATGGCCTGGAGCCTAAGGTCCACTTCGTCGAAGCCTCGATGATCCTGCGCGACATCCAGCTTGCCCATATCCCGCAAGCGCAGTTTCACGACGATCTCAGCACCGTACCGCCCTATGGTCCGGTGCTCATCGTTGGCAACGAGTTCCTCGATGCCTTGCCGGTGCGGCAACTGGTGCAAACGCCGGACGGCTGGCGCGAGCGTATGGTGGGCCGGAGCGATGGCAGGTTTGTCTATGTCGCGGGGACCAAGCCAATGGACAGTGCCGTACCCGAAGCGATGCGCGGGGGCGATGTCGGAACGATCCTGGAAACCTGTCCGGCGGCGTCGGCCGGCGTTTACGAGATTGCCGGGCGACTGGTCAAACAGGGCGGAGCCGCGTTGCTGATCGACTATGGCCACGATGCACCGCGCACCGGCTCGACGCTGCAGGCGCTGCGTCAGCATCGGATGGTCGATCCGCTCGCCATGCCGGGTGAGGCCGACCTTACGGCCCATGTCGATTTCGCCGCGCTGGCGCCAATTGCCGAGTCTCGCGGCGCGCGCTGGCTGGGGACGGTCACGCAGGGACACTGGCTGCGCAATCTCGGCATCGAGGTGCGTGCCGAGCGGCTCGCCAAGATCGCGCCGGAGCATCACGAAGCCATCTTTGCGGCGATGGACCGCCTCATCAGCGAGGGCCAGATGGGTGCCTTGTTCAAGGTGATGGGGCTTGCCGGACCCGACTGGCATGGTGGCGAGGGATTTTAGAGACTCGATGCGACGGCTCGGGATTCCTGTGGCACTTGCCGGACTGGCACGCGGGCGATCCACATCTCCAGTGCTTCGAGATCGCCGATTCTGATCGGCGCTGCGGCCCTGCCTTCTCTAAAGACGGAGAAATCGTCGCCGCCTCCGGCAAGGAACGTGTTGACCGTAACCCGGTAATGTTTCGCCGGATCGATCGATTCGCCTTTCAACGCCATTGCCACGACCCTGTCTCCAACCTGGCGGTTGCGGTTGTAGCTCCAGGCGAAACCCTTGGAAGCGGACAGAGCCTGCTCGCGGCCGACCGTGTCGAATCCCTGTTCGAGCACCGCCTTGATCTGCGCACCGGTGAGGTCGAGCGTGACCAGCATGTTTCCGAACGGCTGTGTCGCAAAGACCGCGCCGTAATTCACCCGCCCGGATTCGTCGGGGAGAAGTGGCGCGCGTAGACCGAAGGGATTGGTGAAGGCGATCTGTGCGCCGTCTTCCCGGGTCGCGGCCAGCTGGGCATCCGCGACGAGATTGCCGAGCGTTCCGCCCATGCCGTCTTCGCTGCGGGTCGCTGCGCCTGATAGCCTGCCGACTTCGTGCGCCGCGATCGGGCGGGCCGCTTCGACGTATTGACCGACATAGGCGGCAATGTCGGCGCGGGGATTGCCATCGGGCAGGACGGCCAGGTTCGTCGCCTTGCGCGAGACGACGCGGCGGGTCGCCGGGTCGATTGCGAGCGAAATGTCGGTGAGCAGCGTTCCCGATGCGCCGGCACTGGTCAGCAGCAGTGGTCTCTCGATGCCGATTTCCCCGCCCTTGCAGACATAGGCGCGATGCGTGTGGCCTGACACGATCACGTCGATGGCCGGGTCGAGGTGCGCTGCGATCTCGCGGATGGCGCCGGAAAACCCGTCGCAACCGTTCGGGTCGGACGCATGGGCCTGTTCGCCGCCTTCGTGGATCAGCAGGATAACTGCATCGGCCCCTTGCGCCTTGAGGCCGGGAGCCAGTACATTGGCGGTCGACGCTTCGTCGGCGAAGGTCACATCGGCAATGCCCGAAGCTGAGACGAGGCTGCCTGTCCCTTCCAGCAGCATGCCGATGAAGCCGACCGTGACTTTGCGCTTTCCTGTGCCGAAAGACTCCAGCGCCGTGCCGGGAAACAGCGTGCCGCTGCCATCCTTCAGTTTCACATTGGCGGCCAGGAATTTGAACTGCGCGCCCGCGAACGGCTCCAACGCGCAAGGCGTGCGGCTTGTGAAGGTCTCGCAGCCGCCATGCTGCTTGCGGCGAAGTTCCGCCGTGCTGCTGTCGAACTCGTGGTTGCCGACGGCGTTGAAATGGAGGCCCATGCGGTTCATCGCGCCGATGGTCGGCTCGTCGGCAAAGAGTGCTGAGGCCAGCGGCGATGCCCCGATGAGGTCGCCTGCCGAGACTGTGACATGGTGCTTGTATCGCTTGCGGATCGTGTCGATTGCGCTCGCCAGAACGGCAGCTCCCCCAACTGGCACCGAGGCTTTCGGCGGTTCCAGCGCGCCATGAAAGTCATTGAAGGCGATGATGCCGACTATGACAGGGGCTTGTGGCGCTTGAGCCGAGCGCGGCGTTGCGCAAGCGGCGGTAAGCAACAGGATGAAGATCGAGAAGGCAGCGCGCATGGCCCTGTACCTAGCTAGCCAATGTTACGGTTTTGCGCGGGTGTAGACCGCCGTAAAGCTGACATTCGCGCCGCCGCAGTTCCTGTTGTCTCCCGCCAGCATATAGTCACCGAGCAGGGTGAAGCGCACCTCGCACAGGTTATCGTCTTCGCCGTAGCGGCCGGTGCGACCGGTTAGTTCGACCGGACCATCGATTGCGCCCTCATGGATCGAAGGCCAATCATGCGTACCGGGCGGGCCGGGCCAGAAGGCCTCTCCCTTGACGTGCAGAGTGCTGAGCGTGCTTGTGAAGCGAACGGTCGGGTTGCCTTCGCTCGACCATGTACCCAGCCAACGACGCGGATCGGGGTGGGTGTCGATGGGCGTGAGATTGATCTGGCGCGTTGCCAACCAGCCGGCGGTGCCTCCGCCTTTGGAGGGGTAGAATGCGCAGGCATAGCCGTTGCGCACCCGGCTGATGATGACGGTATCGCCGGGGATCACATAGGACTTGGTCGCGCATCTCTCGCCCTCCCACGGACATCCGTCGGTGTCATCCTGAAACACGGCGCGCGGTTGAGTGCGGTTGATCGTGCCGAGCGCGAAGGGCGGCTGCTTGGGGAACAGACCATTGCGGCACATCGGATCGAAGTCTTCAGGCGGTGCCGCGCCCAGGCACAGCAGCGGTGCGGCAAGGAAGAGCAGGCGGCGCAGGATCATCGGCGGCACTCCGGTTTCTTGGAGGGATTACGCGCAGACGCCGTGTCGGGCTAGTCCGACTTTTGCTCAAGCGCGTGCATGTCCTCGTCCGACAGCCCGAAATGATGCCCGACCTCGTGGATCACGACATGGGCGACGAGTGCGGCCAGATCGACTCCCGTCGCGCGCCACTCGGCCAGAAGTGGCTGACGGTAAAGCGTGATCATCGGCGGCAGCTGCCCCGAATGCCAGGCGGACTGCTCGCCGACTGGCAGGCCATGATAGAGGCCGGACAGTTCCCAGCGGTCGCTCAGGCCCACCGATTCGAGCGTTTCGGCATCGGCGAACTCCTGAATCTGCACGACCACGTTGCCCAGGTGTTCGGAAAAGGGCGAAGGTATCCGCGCAAATGCGGCGTGGGCCATCCGCTCCAGGCTCGCAGCCGAGGGGGGCAGGAAAGACAGGCGCGCCATTGCCCGCTATATCGGGTCTTTATGCCGCGCCGCCAAGGGTGCGGCGCGAATTGAGGGAGAGGGTGCGATGCGCTTTGGCGATGACGATGCGGGTGTAACCATTGCCACTGCCGACGGCATCGCCGATGTCCGGCTCGATCGTCCGGCCAAGCTCAATGCGCTCAAGCCCGCGGTCATAAGGGGTATCGAGCAGGCCCTGGCGCACCTTTCGGACATGGCCGATCTGCGCTGCGTCGTGCTTTCCGGCGGGGGTCGCAGCTTCAGCGCAGGCATGGACCTCGAAGTGCTGGCGACGGGCGCCTTGAGCATTGGGCCACTAGGTCCGCGTTCGCACGGCAAGGCGAATCTGGCGCAGCATTGCGCGCTGGGTTGGCGGGAACTGCCGGTCCCGGTGATTGCGGCAATCCACGGCCATTGCTTCGGGGGCGGCTTGCAGATTGCGATGGGTGCGGATGTGCGGATCGCCGCGCCCGATGCGCGCCTTTCGATCATGGAGGCAAAGCACGGACTGGTGCCGGACATGGGTCTCTATGTTCTGGCGCGGCGCGTGGTGCGGGAAGACGTGCTGCGCGAGCTGATCTTCACGGCGCGTCAGGTGAGCGGCGAGGAAGCGCAAACGCTTGGGCTGGTGACGCGCGTAGCCACCGATCCCTTGGCTGAAGCGATGGCGCTGGCGCAAGACATTGCCGCCAAGTCTCCTGCCGCGATTCGCGCCGCCAAGCGCCTCGCCAATGCCATGGACGAAGGAGATGGCGGTGCCCTGCTTCAGGCGGAATCGGATGAGCAAACCGCGCTGATAGACGGACTGCTCAAAGCGATGAGAAGCGACTAAAGCGACAGTCCGCCGTCGATGGCGATGATTTGTCCGGTCAGGTAGCTCGCCTCGTTCGACGCCAGGAAGGCGAACAGGTTGCCTGCATCCTCCGGCGTCCCGTTGCGCTGGATCTTCGTCATTTCGACGATCTCGCGCATCAACACCATCATCCGGCCAAGCTGGTCTTCGGGTTCGACGTCAGGCTTCGGAGGAATCTGGCTGAAATCCTGATTGCCGGGCTGGATCCAGCCGATACCGACGGCATTGCAACGGATGTTGTTCGGCCCCTCCTCGGCAGCAACGTATCGCACCATCGCCTCGACCGAGCCCTTGGAAAGCGGAGAGAGGCCATCATAGACGAGGATCCTGCGGTTGGCGAAGGTCGAGCAGGTCGTGATCGAGCCACCGCCGCGGGCGCGAAGCAGCGGGGTGACCGCGTGGAACAGCCGGTAATAGCCCATCGCGTCCTCGTTGACGAAGCGCACCGCTTCCTCGACCGGAAAGTCCATCAGCCTCTCGAAGCTGACCATCGGTCCTGCACCGATCGCCAGTCCATGAATGTCGCCGCATTCGGCGATGACCCGGTCCATCGCAGCCTGGATCGAGCCGGTGTCGGCCATGTCCATCGCCTGCTCCCAGACTTGAGCGCCTTCGCTGCGCAGTTCCTCGGCAAAGGCCTCGGCCTTCTCCTTGTTGCCGCGATAGGTGAAGACGACGGGCACGCCCGCTTTGGCCAGCGCGCGGACAATGCCGCCGCCGACACTGCCGGTGCCACCGGTCACGAGCATGCCGCCTTCGGGATAGGTGAGTGTAAGAGCCATGGATTTCCCCTGAAATGAGCGGTTTACATGCCAGTGTCGACTGCCTTGCTGACCAGAATGTTCACCGAGACGCGGCGGTTCTGCGCCTTGCCATATGCGGTGGTGTTGCTGGCCAGAGGGTCTGATTCGGCCATTCCGGTGGGGGTCAGCATGCGGTAGGGCTTCCATCCACAGGCCTGCTGAAGATGATTGACGACCCGCTTGGCCCGCTTTTCGCTAAGCCGCTGGTTCACTTCCCGGCTGCCGGTCGAATCGGTGTAGCCCAACACGAGCAGAACGGCGCTGTCCATCGCGTCGGCCCGGGCCGCCGTGTTGCAGAGCTCTCCCTTGGCGCTTGGCGACAGCACCGTCTTGCCAGAGCCGAAGAACACGTTGGTCGTGCCCTTGATATTGTATTTGTCGATGTCGCCCATGCGTGCACGCAGCGCCTCGGTCGCCGCCGCCTGCTCTTCGAATTGCTGGGAGGTGCCGCTGTGGATCATGGAGGCGATCCGGTGATCCTTGGCCTTGTACCTGACATGCGTGGCGACCAGGGCGTTGCCCCAATACACGGTCTTGGCGGTGACGGGCAGGCCATTGATCAGCGCGGCCTTCGACACGTTGGTGCGGCCCGAACCGAACAGTCCCTTGCCGCCCCTGATCCGCGTTGCCTCGCTGATGTAGACCACGGTGCGGCTGCCATCCGAACCCGTGACGCGCATATTGTCGACGGTTCGCGCAGAAATGATGCCCTTGACCTCCGGCCCTTCAGGCATGCCGGACAGATCGGTGGGAGGCGGGCCGTACACTGTCGCCATGACGTCGGATCCATCCGAACTTGCTTGCGCCAGCAGGTTGCCCGGCGCCGCAATGGCCAGCATGGCAAGCGGGAAGGCGAGCCCCCGCCAGCTTGGAATGTAAGGCATTTTGCTTCTCCTTTGAGCCCTGTCACCTGTCAGACCGCAATCCGACGGTCGATGTGTCACCCTAAATCGGAAATGGCCTAAACGTCGAGATTGGCGACATTCAGTGCATTTTCCTGGATGAAGTCGCGGCGCGGTTCGACCACGTCGCCCATCAACCGGGTGAAAATCTCATCGGTGACGTCTGCGTCCTCGACCTTGACCTGGAGCAGCACGCGGGCCTCGGGATCGAGCGTCGTCTCCCACAGCTGCTCCGCGTTCATTTCGCCCAGGCCCTTGTAGCGGCTGATCGAGAGACCCTTGCGTCCTGTGGCAAGCACGGCATCGAGCAGCTGGGTCGGGCGCGTAATCATGTCCTGAGCGGGTGCGGCCGAAGCGGAGGCTTCTGCGCCTGCATCGTCATCATCTTCGACGGCCGGGTCCGGTTCCTCGCTCATCGCGCCAGCCTTGATGAGCCGCGTCGGCCGCACGTAGGTTTCGGCGCTTTCGCTGGCGATCTGATGCAGCTTGCGCGCTTCGGCGCTGACGAGGAAGCGCGCCTCGATCTCATGCACGTCCTCGACGCCGCGCCACAGCCTGCGCATCAGCACATCGCCATTGTCACGGATCGCCGCCGACCAACGCGCTTCCGGATCGTCGAAGCCAAGCCGCTGCGCCGCATATTCCAGCGCCTGCGACCGGGTGGCGTCATCGAGCACAGGATCGAGCGCGCCGGCAAGTGCAACCTGTTCGATCACGGCGGCATCGTACTTGCGCGGAACGAAGCCGATCAGCCCACGCATGCGCAATGCATGATCGACCAGTTCACGCAATTCGCCCTCGCCCCGCGCGCCGCCTTCGGTTTCCAGCACGCGCCCCTGCAATCCGGCGTCCACCAGATAGCGATCAAGCGCACCCTGGTCTTTGAGGTAGACCTCGCTGCGCCCCTTGCTCACTTTGAAAAGCGGCGGCTGGGCGATGAACAGGTGCCCAGCCCGGATGATCTCGGGCATCTGGCGGTGGAAGAACGTGAGCAGGAGCGTGCGGATATGGGCGCCGTCGACGTCGGCGTCGGTCATGATCACGATCTTGTGATAGCGCAGCTTTTCGAGGTTGAAATCGTCGCGGATGCCGGTGCCCATCGCCTGGATCAGCGTGCCGACCTCTTTCGACGAGATAATCCGGTCGAACCGCGCGCGCTCAACGTTCAGGATCTTGCCCTTCAGCGGCAGAATCGCCTGCGTCTTGCGGTCGCGCCCCTGCTTG
>CAZRVW010000015.1:0-27711 GCA_964603645.1 uncultured Novosphingobium sp.
AACCCCCGACCCCAACATTACGAATGTCGTGCTCTACCAGCTGAGCTACTGCGGCGCGCCACGGACCATGCCGAGGGCAGGGGGCGCGTTTACCGGCGAGGGAC
Organism: uncultured Novosphingobium sp.; assembly: GCA_964603645.1. Classification (GTDB taxonomy): domain Bacteria; phylum Pseudomonadota; class Alphaproteobacteria; order Sphingomonadales; family Sphingomonadaceae; genus Novosphingobium. Next base: position 105 of record CAZRVW010000015.1, read on the forward strand.
TGGCGGTGCAAGAGCGGAATGCCGCTACTTGCCTAAGACAGATTCGAACAGCTCGAGACGGGGCGGTCCAGCATAAAGGTCGCGTGTCCCGCGGGCTCCGGCGTGGGCGGCGCGAAAGGCTTCGGACTTCGTCCAGTCCTCGAATGCCTGGCGCGATTCCCACAGCGTGTGCGTGGCGTAAAGCGTTCCATTTTCGTCCGAAGCGCCTTTCAGCAAATGAAACGAAATGAAGCCTGGCACCCCGGCAAGATGGCTGTCCCGTCCGGCCCAGACCTCCTCGAAGGCGGCCTCCTTACCGGGCAAGAGGCTGAAACGGTTCATGGCGACGAACATGGGAAGGCTCCTTGCGACTAGGGGGCGGATCGCAAGGAGCCTAGCTCAGAATTACTCGGGAATCACCCAGCGTACCGTGCCGGTGTAGCTGCCCGCCACACGCTCGCCCGAGCCGTCACGCGCTGGTTCGAAAGAGGGGCGCCTTAAGAGCTTGTCGCAGGTGGCGGCATCGAGACCGGGATGGCCGGAGCCCTTAAGCACTTCGCATCCGGTTACCTTGCCCTTGGCGCTGACCGAGAGACGGAAGGCAACCGCGCCCTCATTGCCCTCGCGGATGTCGCGGGTGGGATAGTCATTGGTCGTGATCCACAGCCCCGGTCTACCGGCGGGCCGGGGACCCACGGCCTCGAAGCGCTGGCCAGGGTCGATCGATGGGCCGGGCTTGGGAAGCAGTGGCGGCACCAGATCGGGCAGGCTCGGCAGCTCGACCGGCGGCAAGCGGAAAACGATCGGTCCCGACGTGTCGACCATCGGGTCGGCCGCGATGATCCGGGGCTCGGCGCTGGGGGGTGGTTCGGCCCTTGGCGGTTCGGGCGCAGGCGGCGGCGACTCGCTCTCGTAATTGGTCGTCGGCAAGACGAATACCCGCTCCTTGAGGTATTCGATCCCCAGTCCATTGATCAGTGCCCAGACCGCCGCGACGTGCAGCCCGGCGACGGCTGCGATCGTCGCGCTGCGCGCATTGGTGGAGTGGCGTGTGATGTAAGCCATGGCATCTTCTCCCAAGCCGTCTGCCCATTCTCCGGCCATCCGGGAGGACGCGCTCGACTATGGAAGCCAGACGATACCATATAACTTGCAAATGAAAACATTGTTTTACTAAGCAAAACAAGGATTTGCTTGCTAAGCTGAGCAATTATCAGGCGTGAGGCGGTATTCAGGCCCCGGCCAGCGCCTTTTGACGCCGCCGCTGGACCGAGCTGCCCAGTCCGATGGCCTCACGATATTTTGCGACCGTGCGTCGCGCGAGCGAAAACCCCTTGTCGTGGAGTAGGTTGACCAGCGTATCGTCGGACAGGATCGCCTTGGGGTCCTCCGCGTCGATGAGTTGCCGGATCGCGGCTTTCACTGCTTCGGCCGAGGCTGCTCCCTCACCATCTGCGGACGATACGCCCGATGAGAAGAAGTATTTCAGCTCGAAGATGCCGCGGCTGCACTGGAGGTACTTGTTGGACGTTACCCGGCTGACGGTCGATTCGTGCATGTCGATGGCTTCGGCGACTGCGCGCAGGGTCAACGGCTTGAGGTGCGAAACGCCGTGGCGGAAAAAGCCATCCTGGTGGCGCACGATCTCTTCCGCCACGCGCAGGATCGTCTTCCGGCGCTGGTCGAGCGCCTTGATCAGCCAGTTGGCGTCGGTCAGCCTTTCGGACAGCCAGCCGCGTGCCTCGCGCCCCGAGCAACCGGATCTGAGTTCGGAATAGTATTCGCGGTTGACGATCAGGCGCGGCAGCGTGTCCTGATTGATCGACAGGCGCCAGCCGCTGTCCTCGCCTTCGCGCAGGATCACGTCGGGAACCGCGAGCGCGACCGGCTCGCCGCCGAAGCGCAGGCCCGGCTTGGGGTCGTAGCCGCGCAATTCGGCCAGCATGTCGCGCAAGTCCTCGTCATCGACCTGGCATATCCTCTTGAGGCGGGCCAGTTCGCCCTTTGCGACGAGATCGAGATTGTCGATCAACCGGGCCATTGCCGGATCGTAGCGGTCCGCCTCACGGGCCTGGAGCGCAATACATTCGGAAAGGCTGGTAGCGCCCACCCCGGTCGGATCGAGCGACTGGACTATCTCGAGCGCGCGGGCGATCTCCTCGCCTGCTGCTCCCAGGGCCAGGGCAATATCGTCAAGGCCCATTGACAGGTAACCGGCTTCATCGAGCAAGCCGATTATGTAGCGCGCGATCGATGCGAGCGTCTCGTCCTCGCTTGCGGTTCCGACCTGCTCAAGCAGGTGTTCGGCAAGCGTCTCGCCGGGCTGCTCGCGATCCTCGAGCCACTCCTGGTCCTCGCCAGCATTGGTTCGCAGGTCCCGGCCCCAATCGCCCGACCCGGCCGGAGCCGGTGCACTCTCGCCCGTCTCGCGCCCGAATTCGCCGGGATCGTCAAGTGCTTCGACGGGACGGTCTTCCTCTCCTCGACCCTCACCCAGCAACCGATCGACCGGCGAGCTCTCGAGACTGGTGCGCCGGGTATCGTCGACCGGGCCCAGGTCAGCAGAATCGCTGCCCTCGGGCTCGCTCGGCACCGACATTTCGAGCAGCGGATTGGCGTCCAGCGCGTCGCCGATGAAAGCCTCGATCTCGAGGTTGGACAGGGTCAGCAGCTTGATCGCCTGCTGCAATTGCGGCGTCATGACCAGCGACTGGCTCTGCCTTAGATCAAGGCGTGGGCCGAGGGCCATTCTATCCGCCTGCCACGGCGACCCGATTCCGGGTCGCAAGAGGCCCGGAAGTCATAACGTGAAGCCTTCGCCCAGATAGAGGCGCCGCACGTTCTCGTCGGCTACCAGGTCCTGCGGGCTGCCGGCGAACAGCACCTGCCCCCCGTAGATGATGCAGGCCCTGTCGACGATATCGAGCGTCTCGCGGACATTGTGATCGGTAATCAAGACGCCGATCCCGCGGGTCTTGAGGTCTCTCACCAGCTCGCGGATGTCGGCGATCGACAACGGGTCGATACCTGCAAAGGGCTCGTCGAGCAGCATTATCGAGGGATGCGCGGCGAGCGCGCGGGCAATCTCGCAGCGTCGCCGCTCGCCGCCCGAAAGCGCCATCGCCGGGCTGGCCCGCAAGTCGGTTAGCCCGAATTCGTCGAGCAGGCGCTCCAGCTCGCGCTCGCGCATATCGACGTCCGGCTCCTTGAGCTCGAGCACCGCATTGATGTTCTGCTCGACGGTCAGCCCGCGAAAGATCGAAGTTTCCTGAGGCAGGTAGCCGAGGCCGAGAATCGCACGGCGATACATCGGAAGCTGGGTGATATCGACTCCGTCGAGCAGGATTCTGCCCTCGTCGGGGCGCACCAGCCCCATGATCGAATAGAAGCAGGTCGTCTTGCCCGCACCATTGGGGCCGAGCAGGCCAAGCACCTCGCCCTTGGCCACCGACAGGGAAATGTCGCTCAGGACCGCGCGCTTGTCGTAGCTCTTGGCGATCGAGACGACTTCCAGCCCTCCCGACGCCTGAGCGCCGGCGTCTGTGGACAATTCGCCCGCTGCCGGAGCAGCTGCAATGTCGGTTCCATCGGTCATCGCATGACGCCTTACGCATCTGCCGAGCGCTGGGCAAGCACGGGTTTCCGCGTTTCCGACTGGTTTGGCAGGTTTCCTGCATGGAAGCGGAAACTGAGGCCGCTTGATCGCAATATGGTTAACCGGTCTTGCCCATTTCGCAATCTGGTGGTCTACTGAAGGTTGGGGATCGGGAGTGGGATTCGATGGACACCTTCAGGCGCTCCGTTACGTTTGGACAATCCGAAAAGCAGCCGGCGGTCGATTGGCGTCGCAAGATGAGCGACCATATCGCCTATGCACTGCTGACCTACACCGCATTGCAGATTTTCGTGACCATCGGCGCGCTCAAGACCAAGGGCACATCATTGCTTCCCTATCTGGCACTCGTCATCCTCGTGGGCGCGATCATTCCCGCCTGCCGCAAGTTCGAACGGCGCTGGACTTCGCTTGCCACCGAACAGGCACTTGCTCCGGAAATTGAAGAGCGGTTCCGCAAGGATCGTCTTGCGCTCTGGCTGCTTGCCATAGGCCTGCCTTTCGCGCTGACCGCGTTGTTCAAGGGCCTTGCCGTCGCTTTCGGCTGAAGCTTCGGGCAACGTTGCCCCCAAAGCCACTAATCCCTAAGTCACCTGCTCTCGCGCCGGTCCCGGCGCGTGCAGGAGAACCATTTCGTGCTCGATCCCGACCAAGCTCTTGAGCGCGCTTGCGCGCTCGTCGAGAAGGCCAAGCAGGCCGGCGCCGATGCCGCCGATGCGGCCTATTCCGGCAGCGCATCGGAAACCATCCAGGTCCGGCTGGAAAAGCTAGAAGAAGTCGAACGCTCCGAAGGGGAGCACATCACGCTCCGGGTGTTCTCCGGTGCGCGCTCCGCTTCGATCGGATCGTCCGACCTTGGGAACGACGCGTTGACGGAACTGGCGCAGCGCGCCCTGGACATGGCTCGTGCCGCGCCGGAGGATCCGTTCGCCGGACTGGCTTCAGCCGAGTTACTCGGCAATGGCCCTTGGCCGGATCTCGATCTTGTCGACAATTCGACGGTCGCTCCCGAAGGCCTGCGCGATCTCGCGCGCGAAGCGGAAGACGCCGCGCGGGCTGTTGCGGGCATAACCAATTCCGATGGCGCGGCGGCCAGCGCCAGCCGATCGGTATCGGCGCTTGCCACCAGTCACGGCTTTGCCGCCCACCATGTCGGCACCGGCCGCTCGATCAGCGCGAGCGTCGTGGCGGGCGACGGCGCGGACAAGCAGCGCGATCATGCATGGCGGCAAGCGCGCCATGTCGCCGATCTGCCGGGCGCAGCCGAAATTGGCACCCTGGCCGGCGAACGCACCGTGGCGCGGCTGCGGCCAGCGCGCGTCAAGTCAGGCCAGATGCCGGTGGTGTTCGATCCGCGCGTGGCAGGTTCACTGCTTGGCCATCTCGTCTCGGCCATTTCCGGTCCATCGATTGCGCGGCGCGCCAGCTTCCTGCTCGATCGCCTCGATGACCAGCTGTTCGATCCATCGCTGGTAATCGAGGAGGATCCGCTGCGCTCACGCGGGCTGCGGTCGCGACCGTTCGACGGGGAAGGGCTGGCCACAGCGCCTCGCAAGCTGGTCGAGAACGGGAAGGTCAGCGGCTGGCTGATGAATTGCGCATCGGCGCGCCAGCTCGGACTTGCGCCCACCGGACATGCGTCGCGCGGAGGCGGCGTGCCGGGGGTCACGGTCGGAAATGTCGTGCTGGCGGCAGGCGACGTCTCGCCGGCTGACCTGCTCGCCGACATTGACCAGGGCATCTTGGTCACTGAACTGATCGGCATGGGCGTTAACGCGGTCACGGGCGACTACAGCCGGGGTGCATCGGGATTTTTCATCGAGAAGGGCGAGATTGCCGGCCCGGTGGCGGAATTCACTGTCGCCGGAAACCTGATCGACATGTTCGCGCGGATGAAACCGGCAGACGATCTCGAGATTTATCGCGGGATCGACGCGCCCACGGTGCGTATCGATGGCATGAGCGTGGCGGGGGATTGACCGAAATGCGAAGCGGCATGGTTCAGGCTATCGCTGCAGTCTGCCTCGGACTGTTCGCACTGCCTTTGCCAGCGTTCGCAGCAGTCTTGCCCGGTATTGCCAATACGCCTGAGAGCGAAGTTGAGCCCGAGCCGCAGCAGACCATTGCAGCGGCGACGGAACGTGACACCGACGAGCGCATTGCGCGGCGCATCAGCGGCATTTTCGGCGAACTGCAATCGCTCGAGGGTGTGACGGTTTCAGTCAGCGAAGGTGTTGTAATTCTTGAAGGCAAGGTCGCTGCGCCTGACGACATCAAGCGCGCCGAAGCGATTGCTGCGCGCGTTTCGGGCGTCGTTACGGTCGAGAACCGGATCGAGCGCGATCTTTCGGTGGAGAACAGCGTCGGTGCGATCCAGACCGTATCCGAGCGGCTTGCCGGATTGGCAAAGTTACTGCCACTGACTGGGGCCGCGCTGCTCGTCGCCGCAGTCATCGCGCTGTTGGGCTACCTCCTGGCATCTCTCGGAATGGTGTGGCGCAGGTTCGCACCCAATCAGTTCCTCGCAGAGCTGATCGCGAGCGCGGTGCGCTTCGTTTTCGTGCTGGGCGGGATTATCGTCGGTCTCAACATGCTCGGCGCCGGGGCGTTGCTCGGAGCGGTGCTGGGCGGTGCGGGTATCATCGGCATCGCGCTCGGCTTTGCCATGCGGGACACGATCGAGAACTACGTTGCCTCGATCCTGCTCTCCGTGCGCCAGCCATTTCGCCCGAACGACTGGGTCGTAATCGACAGCCACGAAGGTCGGGTGATCCGCCTGACCAGCCGCGCGACCATCCTGATGACGCTCGATGGCAACCACTTGCGCATTCCGAATTCCAACGTCTTCAAGGCGGTGATCCTCAACTACACGACCAATCCGCAGCGGCGCTTCGAATTCGATCTTGGCATCGATGCCGACGACGATGCCGATGCCGGGCGCGGCGTCGGACGGGCGGCGCTGGAAGCATTGCCCTTCGTGCTTGACGATCCCGCTCCGGAAGCGCGGGTGGTCGATGTCGGCGATTCGAATATCGTGATCCGGTTTCTCGGCTGGATCGATCAGCGCGAGGCCGACTGGTACAAGGCGCGCAGCCGCGCGATCGCGGCAGTGAAGAAGGCGCTGGAGGACGGTGGTTTCGCGCTGCCGGAGCCGATCTATCGCCTGCGCTTCGATCCGCGCACACAACCTTTGCCGTTCGAAAATATCGAGCACCGGCCAAAAAGTGAAGCAAGGGCTGCTCCGCCCGTCACTCAAGCACCCGTGACTGACGAGGAAGACCACGACGTCGCCCCTCAGGACGAGATCGCCGAGATGGTCGAACGTGAGCGGAAGGAAGATCCGAAGGCCCGCAAGGACCTGCTCGATCCTGACCGACCGGTAGAATAGGCGCGGCCAGTCAGGCCTTGATGTCAGCCCGCTGGATCGCTTCGAGAACGATCCGGCGTGCCTCCTGTGCATCGCCCCATGTGCCGACGCGCACCCATTTTTCGGCCTCAAGGCCCTTGTAGTGCGTGAAGAAGTGCTCGATCTGCTGGCACACGATGCCGGGCAGATCGGCCTTTTCGCGGACGTTGGCGTAATAGGGGAACGTGGACGTGTCGGGGACGCAGACCTGCTTTTCGTCGCCGCCGTGCTCGTCTTCGAGGTTCAGGACGGCAATCGGCCGCGCGCGCCCCTAACTTCGCCGATGCTGCGCTGCAACATTAAATGCGCCGGGAGGCGAGCTAGCGGCTGCGCGGCGCCAGCAAACGGTCCAGCCCAGCCTCGCGTCCCGGGGTTGCCGATTCCAGCCAGGGCCAGCGCAGCCCGTCGAAATAGGCGACGGGTACGGTCGCAAACCGGTTGTCGCGCCGGACCAGGAGCTGGATTGGCCGTCTGTCCCGCTTCGCACGTTCGACAGCCAGTTTCAGCCCTTCAGGAGTGAAAGCAATCGAATCGACCGCGACGATTCTCGTGCCGGTAACAATCCCGGCGCGAAATGCGGGGCTGTCCCATACCGGCTCGCTGACCTCGCCATTATCGTCGACGGTGAAGCCAAGCGAATAGGACAGATCGAGAGTGCGTTGCTGCCCCATGCGCGCGGTTTCATAGGGGTTGGGCTGGCTCTTCCAGACCAACCGGTATCCGGCCAGTTCGATGCCTGCCAGCGGCGCCGGTCTGCCGGCGCTGTCGATCCGCTCGCGGAAGAAACGGTCCCAGTCATGGGCATGGATCGCATTGAGCGCGGCAATCACGTCGGCGCGTTCATAGGTGTGGACGCGGGGGTGCGCAGTGGATCGGGAAAAGAACGCGCGCGCGAAATCGTCGAGCCCGCGCGTGCCGCCGGTCCCCCGCCGGATGACCTGATCGGCCTCCAGCCAGACCAGCGCGCCTTCGCGGTAATAGTCCTCGTTGCGCGCGTAGGATGAGTAAGGCTTCGGCTTGCGCGCGGCGGCGACCGGATCGCGCGTCGTATCGGCGACCGGGCGCCATGCCCGGCCCGGTGTGGCGTTGGCGAATTTTCCGGCCGCCTGGGCGATCGTGCCGAGGATCATGTCCTTCGACTGCACGCGCGACCGGGCGCCCAGGACCCAGCCCCAGAAATGCGTCTGCCCCTCATAGACCCACAGCAGATCGCCCTGGATCGGCCTGCGGTAATCCGGCGCCGTCATCCGCGCCGGGCGGCGATACTTGCCGTTCCAGGCATGGACCAGCTCGTGCGGGATCACGTTGCGGTCCCAGCCCATCTGGTCCCAGTTTAGGAAGGTGCGCTGCTCCAGCTTGATTTCGGTCGATTGCAGGTGCTCGAGCCCGATCTCGCCGAGGCGGGCGGTCAGGGCGACGAGAAATTCGTAGCGGTCGTAAGGCGGTGTGCCGAACACGATTTCCGCTTCGTCGACCATTTTCGACAGGGCCTCGCGATCGCTGTCGCGCAGGCTCAGCAAGCTTGGCGCATCGGCAAAGGCGCTGAGCTGTACGGCCTTGCCCAGCGGCCACTGGCGGAAGAAGATTCCGGCAAATACCGGCGAATCGACAAGGGTCGCATAGTCGGTGCTGGCCCAGGCCACCGTGTCACCCTTGCGACTGCGCCCGGACAGCGCAGAGGCGACGTTCCATCCGGTGGGGAGCGTGACCGAGGGCGTCACCGCGATCCGCGAAACGTCGTGACCGGCAGGATAGAGGCTCATCTTTTCCCACTGCAGGTTGAGCATCTCCGCGGTCATCGTCACGCGCCCCTCGCTGCTCCGCAAAGGCGAGGTATGGACGAAGCGAGCGACCACCGGCCCGCTCGCGCCCGCCAGATCGATGTGGAAGGCATTCACATCGACGCGGTCGCGCTCCCACCGCAGCGCCTGCCTGCCCGCGCTGAACTCAAGCCCGACCAGCTCGGCAATCGGTCCGCGCGGCGCGTGATTGCCCGGAAGCCATTCGGGAAACAACAGGGTCAGGCGGCGGGTGCCGGAGGCGACCGGGATCGTCTGGGTCACGCGATAGACACCGCGCGCAACGTCGCTTGCATCGACATCGAGCGTCATCGTGCCGCCCGGCCAGGGCGTGTTGACGGGCGAAGGTATCGGGGTTGCCGCGAGCGCGGGTTCGGGGGCGTCTGCACGTTGCGCATGGGCCGGCCCGGCGAATGCCAGCGCGAGCGCCGCGAAATAAATTGTCCTCTCTCTCATCCCAGCCAGTCATGGCGGCTGTCCGTCGCTGCATCAAGCCTGCCCGCCGCTCTTTCCCTCGACCATCAATGAGGCTAAGCGCGCGTGCCATGAAGACACCGCGAGCGATCCCCAACGCGATCCGAGGCACGCAGGACATTTTCGGCGCAGAGGCCGAGGCCTTCGCCCATGTCGTCTCGACTTTCGAGCAGGTGCGCAAGCTCTACCGCTTCACCCGCATCGAGATGCCGGTGTTCGAGAAGACCGAGGTGTTCTCACGCTCGCTGGGCGAAACCACCGATGTCGTTTCCAAGGAGATGTACAGCTTCGAGGATCGCGGCGGGGACTCGCTGACCTTGCGGCCCGAATTCACCGCCGGGATTTCTCGCGCGTATCTTACCAACGGCTGGCAGCAGCATGCGCCGCTCAAGGTTGCAACGCATGGGCCGCTGTTCCGCTACGAGCGCCCGCAGAAGGGCCGCTATCGCCAGTTCCACCAGATCGACGCCGAGATCATGGGCGCCGCCGAACCGCTCGCCGATGTCGAGCTGCTGGTCATGGCCGACCAGATCCTGAAGGAACTGGGCATCGCCGACGGCGTGACCCTGCTGCTCAATACGCTCGGCGATGCGGAGAGCCGGGAGGCGTGGCGTTCGGCGCTGGTCGGGTATTTCCGCGATCACAAGGCGGACCTGAGCGAGGATTCGCAGGACCGGCTGGAGCGCAACCCGCTGCGCATCCTCGACAGCAAGGACCCGCGCGACAAGCCCTTCGTCGCCGATGCGCCAAAGATCGACGATTACCTTTCGGCCGAAGCGCAGGACTTTTTCGGCAAGGTCACACAAGGGCTGGACGCGGCCTCGGTGGACTATGTCCGCGCGCCCGCCCTTGTGCGTGGGCTGGACTATTACCGGCACACTGCTTTCGAATTTGTGACAGATCGCTTGGGCGCGCAGGGCACGGTGCTCGGCGGCGGGCGCTATGACGGGCTGATGGAATCGCTCGGAGGCCCGGCGACGCCTGCGGTCGGCTGGGCGGCGGGTATCGAACGGCTGGCGATGCTGGTTGGCGCGGAAGACGACGCAGTTGAGCCGCTCGACGTCGCAATCGTACCAATCGGCGATGAGGCGATGCCTTTCGCCCTTTCACTGACCGCCAAACTGCGAAGAGACCATTTTTCCGCCGAGCTGTTTGCTGCAGGCAAGCTCAAGAAACGAATGTCGCGCGCGAACGAGGCTGGCGCGCTGGCGGCAGTGATCATAGGCGAGGACGAGGTTGCCGACGGAACCGTGCAGTTCAAGGACTTGCAGAGCGGTCATCAACGCGTCGTAAAGCCGGATGAAGTGCTTGAACCGCTGATGGAATTGACAACCGCGCGCGACATGGCTGGTCTCGATGCGGAGGTGGCCGATCTCGCGCGGCTTATTGGCGAAGAAGATTGATGCCTGCAGGGGCGCGAATGCCTGGCGGCCTTTCTTTGCAGCAGGGGCCTTAGGCCATTGTTCTTTCCTACCCCGGCCTCGCATGGCAGGTTGAAAGCAACAGGAAAGCTAAAAAGAGTTTCGTTTCCGAAAATGCGCAATGTGTCACCTTCAGGCCTATTTATGCAGTATAATGAGAGTATAAGCCTGGGTTACATGGGGCCGGACAGGTGTCACTTGTGTCACCCTCAGGGCGGGGACGGAGTGGCAAAGTGACCAACATCTCAGACGAACGCCTCGCCCAGATCGCGCACCGTTTTTCCGAACTGGAAGCGCGGCTCGCTTCGGGCACGCTCGAAGGCGACGAATTCGTTGCTGCCAGCCGCGACTATGCCGAGCTTGAGCCAGTGGCTTCGGTCGCCGCGCAGGTCAGCGCCGCGCGCAGTGAAATCGTCGATCTTGAGGCCATGCTGTCCGATCCGGAAATGAAGGCCATGGCCGAAGAGGAGCTCGCCGAGCTTCGCGCCTCCCTCCCCGAGGCCGAACGCGCGCTCGCCATTGCTATGTTGCCGCGCGACGTTGCCGACAGCCGCTCTGCCATGCTCGAAATCCGCGCCGGCACCGGCGGCGACGAGGCGGCGCTGTTCGCTGGGGATCTTTATCGGATGTACGAGCGCTATGCCGCCGAACAGGGTTGGAAGATCGAGCCGATTTCGGCCAGCGCGAGCGATGTCGGCGGGTTCAAGGAAGTAGTCGCCAATGTGGCTGGCGCGGGCGTCTTCGCCAAGCTGAAGTTCGAAAGCGGCGTCCATCGGGTTCAGCGCGTTCCGGTCACCGAGAGCGGCGGGCGCATTCACACTTCCGCCGCGACCGTCGCGGTCCTGCCCGAACCCACCGAAGTCGATGTCGCGATCGAGGACAAGGACCTCAAGATCGATATTTACCGCTCCTCGGGCGCGGGCGGCCAGCACGTCAACACCACGGACTCTGCGGTGCGCATCACCCATCTACCCTCGGGCATCGTCGTCACGTGCCAGGATGAGCGCAGCCAGCACAAGAACCGCGCCAAGGCGATGCAGGTCTTACGCGCGCGGCTCTACGAGCAAATGCGCGAGGAGGCTCGCGGCGAGGAGGCCGAGGCGCGCAAGGCCATGGTCGGTTCGGGCGACCGCTCGGAACGCATCCGTACGTACAATTTCCCGCAAGGCCGCGTCACCGATCACCGCATCGGCCTCACGCTCCACAAGCTGCCCGAAGTGATCGAAGGGTCGGGGCTCGGCGAATTGGTCGATGCGCTGATCGCCGAGGACGAGGCCAAGCGGCTGGCGGCGCTGGATTCCTGACCGTGGACGTTGCCGGGGCCATTCGCGCGGCCACTGAGAAGCTCGACGCGACAAGCGAAACGCCGCGCCTCGATGCCGAGCACCTGATGGCACATGCGCTGGGCGTGACGCGTTCGGAGATGCTGGTGCGCCATATGGATGACAGTGCGCCACCCGAGTTTTTCGATCTTGTTGATCGACGTCTCGGGCATGAACCATTGGCCTATATTCTGGGCCATCAGGACTTCTACGGGCGCCCTTTTCTCGTCACGCCCGACGTGCTGATTCCACGGGGAGACAGCGAGGTGCTGGTCGAGCGCGCGATTGCCGCCATGCCTCAGACGCAACGCATTCTCGATTGCGGGACCGGATCGGGGGCGCTGCTGGTGACCTGCCTTCTCGAAATGCCCGGTGCGGCGGGGATCGGTGTGGACATCTCGCAGGCCGCGCTCAGTGTCGCCGAAGCCAATGCGAGGGGGCACGGGCTGTCGGAAGAGCGCGCGCGGTTCCTGCGATGCGACTGGAACGAGCCGGGCTGGAGCGCCGATCTCGGCAGGTTCGATCTGATCCTCGCCAATCCGCCCTATGTGGAGACGGGTGCCGACCTTGCCCCGGACGTGTGGGACTTCGAGCCGTCGCAGGCACTTTTCGCGGGGCCGGACGGTCTCGACGTCTATCGTGTGCTGGTGCCGCAACTGCCCACGCTGCTCGCTCCCGGAGGCGTTGCCTGTGTCGAGATCGGCGCTTCCCAGGCCGATGCCGTTACCTCCATTTCGCGCTCCGCAGGGCTTGATGCCGCGGTCCACCGCGACCTTGCCGGGCGCACGCGCGTTGTGGAAATGTCTACTTCGGCTTAAGAAATTGCTTGGCTTTGTGTGTCACTGTGCCTAAATCGCAATCGTACCGGCATGACGGATGGATTTTCCCGTTGTCGGTTTCGACTCCAGCATTTGCGAAGGGATGGGGCTGGCCCCGGAACGATGGCAAATGTCGGGACCGCGGGCAGAAGGCCTGCGGTGCGGGGCGCTTATGGAACTATCGTGCGAATTTATCGCCCGGTTTCCGGTAGTTTAGGGACATATCCTTGAATAACAATCGTGGGAACAACCGCAGGCGAGGCCGCGGTAACAACCGCCAGCAAGGCGGACAGCAGCTCAACCGGATCGACAGCAGGGCGCGGGGCAATGCGCCGCAGCTGCTCGACAAGTACAAGAAGCTTGCGCACGACGCGCATCTTAATGGCGACCGCGTTCAGGAAGAGTATTATCTCCAGTTTGCCGACCACTATTTCCGGGTGCTTGCCGACCAGAAGCAGCGGCAGGAAGAATCGCGCCAGCGCCGCGATGAGAGGCAGCAGGACGGTAGTTCTCGTTCGGACGATCCGCGCGGCCGCGATGACAACGAAGACGATGAAAACGCGGACGGCGGTGCCAATCGCGAGCAGTCTCGGCAGGAAACCCGGGATTCGCGAGAGGGTGCCAAGACACGCTCCTCACGAGATAGCGACGGCGAAGATGATGGCGATGGTCAGCGTAACAGCGACTATGAATCGTCTGAAAATCCCTTTGTTCGTGAAAGCCGGTCACAACGGTCTTCAACCTCCTCGCGCAGCCCGCGCCGCAGCGCCCGCAGTGAGAACGACGGTGACAAGGAACTTGAAACCGGAGTGGATCCGTCGGTCCTGCCGCCCTCGATCGGCAGCGCTGCCGAGGAGGGCGTCGATGAAGAGGCCGAAGCAAAGCCGCGTCGCCGCACCCGCAAGCCGCGCGCGAGCGATGGCAACGACGGTACGCTCGAAGCCGTAAGCTGATCCAACGGGTTCAAGACCGCTTGGTCTTGTGCCTCGCCGCGCCTATGGCTTGCGGCGCATGCCCGGGCGTTTCGAAATAGCTGAGCCATTGCGCCGTCTGGTGCTGGGTAGGCCGCGCCTACCGACCGGGCTTGCGGCGATCGTACTGGGCGCACTTTCGGCTTGCGGATTCCAGCCGCTGGCGCTCTGGCCGGTGACGATCGTTTGCCTCGCCGCGCTCCTTGAAATTCTGGCGCGGGCGCGCACCGCCCGGCGGGCCTTCGCGCTCGGGTGGCTGTTCGGCGTTAGCCATTTCGTCGTCGGCAACTTCTGGATTGCGACCTCGTTCACCTATCAGGCTGAAATGCCCGAGTGGTTGGGGTCTGTGGCAGTAATCGGACTGGCGCTCTATCTCGCCGTCTATCCTGGTTTGGCGGCGCTGGCGGCTTGGTCTCTAGTGCACAGGCGGGCACCTGACGGTGATGCTGGCAAGGCATGGCTGGGCCTTGCCCTTGCCGGATCGTGGATCATTGCCGAATGGATGCGCGGCTGGATCTTTACAGGTTATGCCGCCAATCAGCTGGGTGCAGTGCTGCTCGGTCCCTACGATGCGCAGGGTTTGGCCCTGCTGGCGCCATGGATCGGCACATATGGACTTTCCGGGCTGGTGCTGCTGATTGCCGCACTGCTGCGCCGATTGGTGCTGACCGGAATGATTGCGAGCAAACGACAGCGGGCGACTCTTCTCTTTGGAGGCGTGACGTTGGCCGCCGTTATGATGGCGATCATGACCATGCCGGCCCACTATCTCGAACGGCGTGATGGCGGCCGCAATTTCACGCTTGTCCAGCCCGGTATCGCGCAGGAGCACGTCAACGATTCGCGCTTCTACGAGGCCAATTTCCGCAAGCTGGCAAGGCAGAGCGTGCCGCGCGTGCCAAATACGCAGCGCATGGTTCTCTGGCCCGAAGCCGGGCTCGCTGACTATCTGCGCGACGGTTATCCCCGGTACCTCTACCGCGCGATGAACTACGGCGGCGATCCACGCCTGGCGCGTGAGCGGATTGGGCGCGTGATTGGCCGGTACAGTCTGGTGATGACCGGCGCGGTCGATCTCGTCATCGTCGATGGTGAGGGGGTGGCGGCACGCAATTCGGTGACGGCGCTGGATTCGGACGGCAACCTGCTGGCCAGTTACGCCAAGGCGCATCTTGTCCCCGGTGGAGAATACCTGCCGTTTCGCAACCTGCTCGAACCGTTTGGCCTGTCGCGGCTGGTGCCGGGAACGCTGGATTTCTGGCCCGGTCCCGGCCCTCGCACTTTCGATTTCGGTCCGTGGGGCAAGGTCGGCCTGCAGATTTGCTACGAGATCGAGTTTTCAGGCGAAGTGGTCGATCCCCTCGTGCGGCCAGACTATATCTTCAATCCCTTCAACGACGGCTGGTACGGTGCCTGGGGCCCTCCCCAGCACCTCGCCCAGGCGCGGCTACGCGCAATCGAGGAGGGGTTGCCAGTAATGCGCGCCACCACAAGCGGGATCAGCGCGGTGATCGACGCGGACGGCATCGTACGGGACTATATACCGCGCTACCGTGAAGGTCGCATCGATGGCCGCATACCGCCACCCGAGGATGCGACTCCGTTCGCTCGCCTCGGCAATCTGCTGCCGCTCGGCATGGCGGTGTTTCTGCTCGCATCTTGCCTTGTTGCCTTGCGGCGCTCGCGCAGTTAGAGGTCATGACACATAAAGAAATCTTTATATCGACTTCAAATCTTCATCGTTATGGTGGGACGACAATGCGCAGCGAATATCTTTTCACGTCCGAAAGCGTCTCGGAAGGGCATCCCGACAAGGTATCGGACCAGATCTCCGACGCGGTCGTCGACCTGTTCCTGTCCAAGGATCCCGAAGCGCGTGTGGCTTGCGAAACAATGACGACGACCCAGCTCGTGGTGCTGGCCGGAGAGGTGCGCGGCAACGGCATGATCGACACGGAGGGGAACTGGGAGCCGGGCGCGCTTGAGGAAATCCAGCAGGTCGTTCGCGAATGCGTGAAGGAGATCGGCTATGAGCAGGACGGTTTTCATTGGCAGAACCTGAAGTTCTACAACAATTTCCACCCGCAGAGCGCCGATATCGCGCAGGGCGTCGATGCGTCCGGCAACAAGGACGAGGGCGCGGGCGACCAAGGCATCATGTTCGGCTTTGCCTGCGACGAGACGCCAGACCTGATGCCGGCGACGATCGATTACAGCCACAAGATCCTGCAACGCATGGCCGAAGATCGCCACTCAGGCGCAGCCTCGTTCCTCGAACCCGATTCCAAGAGCCAGGTGACGCTGCGCTACAAGGACGGCAAGCCGGTCGCCTGCACTGCCGTGGTGGTCTCCACGCAGCACGCGCCGGGCTATCACGAGGGCGAAAAGGAAGCCGAGCTCAAGGCCTATGTGAAGCAGGTCGTCGCCGATGTGCTTCCCGCCGGGCTGCTCTCGGATGAGACGGTCTACCACATCAACCCCACCGGCAAGTTCGAGATCGGCGGACCGGATGGCGATGCAGGACTGACCGGCCGCAAGATCATTGTCGACACCTACGGCGGCGCGAGCCCGCACGGCGGCGGCGCGTTTAGCGGCAAGGACCCGACCAAGGTCGATCGCTCGGCCGCCTACATCACCCGCTATCTCGCCAAGAACGTGGTCGCGGCGGGCCTCGCGAAGCGCTGTACCATCCAGATCGCCTATGCCATTGGCGTATCACAGCCGTTGTCGCTCTATGTCGATACGCACGGCACGGGTACGGTCGGCGACGATGCCATCGAGGCCGCGATCATGCGGATCGAAAGCCTGGGTGGTCTCACTCCGCGCGCGATCCGCACGAAGCTGGGTCTCAACAAGCCGATCTACCGCAAGACCGCCGCCTATGGCCATTTCGGACGCAAGCCCGAGGGCGATCTGTTCCCGTGGGAAAGGATCGACCTTGTGGATGACCTGAAAGCGGCATTGGGCTAAGGGCCGCTCCCGAAAGGGAACACCAATGGCAGAACCATTGAAGATCGCGCTTGCCGGACTCGGCACGGTCGGCACCGGCGTCATCCGTCTTATCGAGACCAACGCGCAGCTCATCGAGCGGCGCGCCGGGCGGCAGGTCAAGATTGTCGCAGTTAGCGCGCGCGACCGGGGCAAGGACCGCGGTGTCGACATGTCGCCATATGTCTGGGAAGACGACATGACGGCAATGGCGGCGCGCGATGACGTCGATCTGGTGGTCGAATTGGTTGGCGGATCGGATGGGCCGGCTCTGACGCTTGCTCGCAACGCGCTGCGTCACAGCAAGGGTCTGGTCACCGCCAACAAGGCGATGATCGCGCATCACGGTATGGAACTGGCGGAACTGGCCGAAGAACATGGCGCGCCGATGCGGTTCGAAGCGGCGGTGGCGGGCGGTATCCCAATCGTTAAGGGCCTACGCGAGGGCGCAGCTGCGAACCGGGTGGAGCGCATCTACGGTATTCTCAACGGCACCTGCAATTACATTCTCTCAACGATGGAGGACACCGGTGCCGACTTTGCCGAGGTGCTCGCCGACGCCCAGCGATTGGGCTATGCCGAGGCCGACCCCACCTTCGATATCGAAGGCGTTGATGCCGCGCACAAGCTTTCGATCCTTTCGGCGATCGCCTTCGGATCCAAGATAGATTTTGTTTCGGTCGAGACCACCGGAATTTCGCGTATCCTCGCTGCCGATATCGCCCAGGCCGCTTCGTTGGGCTATGTCATCCGCCTGATCGGCATGGCCGAGGCTGAAGGGGGGCGCTTGTTTCAGCGGGTCCAGCCGTACTTGGTCCCGTCCGACAATCTGCTCGCCCATGTCGACGGGCCGACCAATGCGGTGGTGGTCGAAGGCAATTTCTCGGGCCGCCTCCTGTTCCAGGGGGCTGGCGCAGGCGATGGCCCGACTGCGAGCGCGGTGGTTGCGGACATTATCGACATCGCTCGCGGCATGGATGTCGGCTTCGAAGCAGACCGGGCCTTTTCGATCCCCGTGGCCGGGCTCGAAGCCATGGCCCCGGCTGAAAGCGGAGGTCGGGCCAGCAGCGCCTATATCCGCTTCTCAGTCGCCGACCGTCCGGGCGTGCTTGCCGAGATTACTGCTGCGATGCGCGATGCGGGCGTCTCCATCGAAAGCTTGATCCAGCATGGTCGTCACGAGGGAGGCGGCGAAGTCCTAGTGGCGATGGTCACGCACGAGGGGCCCGAGTTGGCTGTCACGCAGGCCCTCGACCTGCTCGACGGTTCCGACAGCCTGACCGCACCGCCCATGTGGATGGGGATCATCGGCGATTGACGCGGTCCGCCCCTGCTCGCTAATCGACGGGCACAAATCGCACGGGAGAGGAGCCCGCCAAGATGCCCAACAAAGCCGCAACCAATGCTCTTGATCGCGTTCTCGTCATGGAAATGGTGCGCGTCACCGAAGCCGCCGCCATCGCCGCCTCGCGCCTGATCGGTCGCGGCGATGAAGAGGCTGCCGATGCCGCGGCGGTGGAAGCGATGCGCGAGGCCTTCGACGGCCTTTATATCGACGGCACAGTGGTCATCGGCGAGGGTGAGCGCGACGAGGCGCCGATGCTCTATATCGGCGAGAAGGTAGGCGGAGCCAAGGGCAAGGGCCCCAAGATCGACATTGCGCTCGATCCGCTCGAGGGCACCACCATCACTGCCAAGGCCGGACCGAACGCCCTCGCGGTGCTTGCCGCCGCCGAGGAAGGCAATCTTCTCAACGCGCCCGATGTCTACATGGATAAGCTGGCGGTCGGCCCCGGTTATCCCGACGGTATCATCGATCTTGCCAAGACTCCGACCGAAAATGTTGCGGCGGTTGCAAAGGCCAAGGGCGTGAAGCCCGACGAGATCATCGTCTGTGTTCTGGACCGGCCACGACATGCGGACCTCATCGAAGAGCTGCGCGGGATCGGCTGCGGTGTCGTGCTGATCGGCGATGGCGATGTCGCGGGTGTTATCGCGGTTACGGACGAAAACACGACGATCGACATGTACATGGGTTCCGGCGGAGCACCCGAAGGCGTGCTCGCCGCCGCAGCGCTGCGTTGCGTCGGCGGGCAGTTTAACGGAAGGCTGCTGTTCCGCAACGACGACGAAAAGGGCCGCGCCCGCAAATGGGGGATCGAGGACCTCGACCGCATCTACAAGCTGGAAGACCTGGCCAAGGGTGACTGTATCTTCGCCGCGACGGGCGTGACCGGCGGCTCGCTGCTCGACGGCGTCAAGCGGTTGCGCGGTGGCCGGATGACCACTGATAGCGTGGTGATGCGCGCAAGCTCTGGCACGGTGCGCTGGATCAAGGGCGAACACCGCACGGCATTCAAGGATTGAGCGCGGGCGGCGCGGGGATAAGACCGCCGTGCCATGTTGCAATCCCGTGACGCCGGGTTAGAGCCGGAGGCAAGGCCCGCTGAGGGATTCGCGGTGCCGCCAACGGGGACAGCGCGATGAAGATACTGGCCGGCAATTCCAACCTGCCGCTCGCACGGGCAATTGCGGGCTATCTCGAATTGCCGTTGACGGATGCCTCGGTGCGCCGCTTCGCCGACGAGGAAGTGTTCGTCGAAATCCATGAGAATGTGCGCGGCGAGGACGTGTTCGTGGTCCAGCCGACCTCGTTTCCGGCGAACGACAACCTGATGGAATTGCTGATCTGCATCGATGCGCTGCGCCGCGCCTCGGCTAAGCGGATCACGGCAGTCGTCCCTTATTTCGGCTATGCGCGGCAGGACAGGAAGCCTGGCCCGCGCACACCGATCTCGGCCAAGCTGGTCGCGAACCTGATCACCGAGGCTGGGGCAGACCGGGTGCTCTCGGTCGATTTGCACGCAGGCCAGATTCAGGGCTTCTTCGATATCCCGACCGATAACCTCTATGCCGCGCCGGTAATGGCGGCGGACATCCAGGCGCGGTACGGCGACAAGGATCTGATGGTCGTCTCGCCCGATGTCGGCGGCGTGGTCCGCGCCCGTGCACTTGCCAAGCGGCTCGACAACGCGCCGCTCGCCATCGTCGACAAACGCCGCGACAAGCCTGGTAGCAGCGAGGTGATGAACATCATCGGCGATGTTGCAGGCCGCGATTGCATCATGATCGACGACATCGTCGATTCGGGTGGCACGCTGTGCAATGCAGCCCAGGCGCTGCTTGACGATGGCGCGACATCGGTCACTGCCTATATCACTCACGGCGTGCTGTCGGGCGGCGCGGTGGCGCGGATCGATGGGTCGGCGCTGACCGAGCTGGTCATCACAGATACGATATTGCCGACCGAGGCGACCACGGAATCGAAAGTCATTCGCGTCTTGCCGATCGCGCCGTTGCTGGGCGAGGCGATCCGCCGCATTGCCGATGAAAGTTCCGTTTCGAGCCTGTTCGACTGATGCGTTTGACAACCGCCCTTGCGTGCGTGCTGCTTTGCGGTTGCGCCACAACGGGGCCTGTCGGCGCGAATAGCCCCGCAGCCACTTCCCCGGTCTACCAGCCTCCGGTCGGCAGCAATCTCGTGCTCGAAGGGCATATCGACGCAGCGCCGGGGCACCACCTGGTCATGGGCGATCTTGTCGCAACTCCCGGCATGGTTATCCCCAGGCACACGCATTCGGGTGAAGAGTTCCTTTATGTGATCGGCGGCACCGGAACGCTGTCGATGGAAGGAGAGGCGGACGTTCAGCTGGCCGCGGGAAAGGGCGTGCGCATCCCGGCCGGCGCGGTTCACGGGGGTGTTGCGGGCGAGGATGGCTTGCGCGCTGTTTCGACCTGGATCGTTGTTAACGGCCAGCCGCTGCGCACTGCAGCGCCTGAATGACATGAAGCTAGATGCCGAAATTGCGCTGGCCCACCGCCTCGCTGACGCGGCGGGCGAGGCGATCCGCCCCCATTTCCGTGCCCTCGGCGATACCGAGCGTAAAGAGGATGCAACCCCTGTTACCGTCGCGGATCGCGCTGCCGAAGAAGCCATGCGCCGCCTGCTCAAGGCCGAGATGCCGCGTGATGGCATAGTCGGTGAGGAATTCGGCATGGAGGATGGCAACTCGGGCCGCACCTGGGTGCTCGACCCGATCGATGGCACGGTCTCCTTCATTGGCGGCCGCCCGATCTTCGGCACGCTGATCGCGCTACTGGTCGATGGCTTTCCGGTGATGGGCGTGATCGACCAGCCGATCCTGGGGGAGCGCTGGATTGGCTCCAGCGGCAGACCGACCATGCTCAACGGTCGTGAAGTGCGCACCCGCACTTGCCGCGAGCTTTCATCTGCAATGCTCGCCACCACCGGGCCGCATTATTTCGACGATCATCAGGGCGCACATTTCATGGCGCTCGCCGCGAAGACCGATCACAAGCGGATGATGATGGGCGGCGACTGCTACAATTATGCGCTGCTCGCCTCAGGTCACCTCGACATCGTCTGCGAGGCTGGGCTTGCGGTGCACGATTGGGCCGCTCTGGTTCCGGTGGTCGAGGGCGCCGGCGGCCTGATGGCTGATTGGAATGGCGATCCGCTTCATGCTGGATCGAACGGGCATGTCATCGCGCTAGGCGATCCAGCGCGGCTTGAGGATGTCATCGAGGCGTTAGGCTGCGATCATTAAGTTAACCGGCGATGCGGTCGTAGTCCGCCATGCCAATCGGGTTCCCGGCGGTCGCTCCCATTATCCGGCCCATCACGTCCTTGGGCAATTGCGATCCGGCTGCCTTGCGCGAGGCTTCGTCGGTCCAGAATTCGAGAAACAGGAAATGCTCGGTCGTCTTGCTGTCGCGCAGTACCATTGCGCCTTGCGATCCGGCGATGGACTTGACCGCCTCGGCCAGCGCCTCGAGCGCATCGCCAAGGTCATCCGCCTTGCCGTTTCCGGCGGTCAAGTCGTAGGTGTGAACGATTGCCATTGGCCCAAACTCCTGTTGAGTGCCTCCCGATATATCCAACAGCCTTGGCAGAACCGGAAGGTTAGCGAAAGAGATGCGCTTCTTCTTCTACGGCACTTTGCTTGAGGGCAGCGTCAATTCTGTTGCGCGCGATCTGCACGCGCTGCTCGAACCGGTTGGTCCGGAGCGGGTTGCGGGTATGCTCTACGCGATCCCCGATCCCGAAGGCTGGTTCCCGGCCCTGATTCCCGGAGAAGGAAAGGCGCATGGCATGGTCTATTCAGCTCACGCGCATTTCAGTCCCGCCGATCTCGCGCGCATCGACGCGTACGAGGACTACGATCCGGCGCATCCGGCGCGCTCGCTCTACCTGCGCCGCGAAGTTTTGTTGACATGTGGTGGCTTGGCCCAAGCCTATGTCTGGAACAAGCCGCTGCCCGAGGGCGCGCAGCATATCGCCGGTGGTGACTTTCGCCGCTGGCTGGCAACCGGAGGCCTGCCGCAGTTTACCGGCCTGCGCGACACATGATCGGGCTTGCCTTTCGGGCGCAGCCACAGTAATGGCGCGCGCTTCAACGACACGAAATCGAGCGTCCAGCCTGGCTGAAAGGGCTGCCAGGGCTGGCCGGACGTGTCTCTGACAAGGAGATGAAAATGCCCAAGCTTAAGACGAAGAGCGGTGTGAAAAAGCGCTTCAAGCTCACCGCCACCGGCAAGGTCAAGCATGGCGTTGCCGGCAAGCGCCACCGGCTGATCAGCCACAATGGCAAGTACATCCGCCAGAACCGCGGCACCGACGTCATTTCCGACGCCGATGCCAAGGTCATCAAGAAGTGGGCGCCTTACGGCCTCAACTGATTTAGGAGTACTGCCAAATGCCTCGCATCAAACGCGGCGTGACCACGCGCGCCAAGCACAAGCGCCTTCTGGATCAGGCCAAGGGTTACCGCGGCCGCCGCAAGAACACGATCCGCATCGCCCGCCAGGCGGTCGAAAAGGCAGGCCAGTATGCCTACCGTGACCGCAAGGTGAAGAAGCGCAATTTCCGTGCGCTGTGGATCCAACGCATCAATGCGGCGGTCCGGGCTGAAGGTCTGACCTATTCGCAGTTCATCCATGGCGCCAAGCTCGCCGGGATCGAACTTGACCGCAAGACCATGGCCGATCTGGCGATGAACGAAGGCGCGGTGTTCTCAACCGTCATCGAACAGGCCAAGAAGGCGCTCGGCTAAGCCGCAGCGGCAAAATTCGCGAACCGTGCCGGGCGCGGATCGGCAAGCCGGTCTGCGCCCGTTTCGTTGCCAAGCGCGTCTGAATTGCGTAAGCGCCTCTAAGGGGGCATAAAGTGCTTCAGGCGCGATCCGAATCGCTCGAATTGAACTTGCGCTATTTCCGTCCGCCGACGGGTCTGGCCCGCTATTTCCAAACCATTTTCCTGCTTGAGACTTCCGGTGCGCAAGGTTCGAAGATTGCGGATCTGGTGCTGCCAAGCTGGGGCATCGTAAGCTGGCGTGACCGTTCGGACATGACGCTGATTTTCCCTGATGGAAAGACATACGATTCGGGGCTGTCCGGCGCGGTCGGTCCGTTCGATCATGCTGTGCGGTTCGAATGCAGGCCGCTAAGGCAGTGGAGCGCGATCCTGCTTCCGGCCGGATGGTCGCGCTTCGTCGACGCCCCGGCACGCGCCTATGCCAATCGCGCTGTCGATATAATTGACGATCCGGCTTTCAGAGCTTTCTGGCCGATTGGCGAGGCGCTGTTTGGTGGTGGGGGCGACGCCCAGGCCGAACTCGACATCATCCTCGATTGTCTTTCGCAACGCCTGGGCGCGCCTGCGCACGAGGACGAGGATCGCATCGACGCGATTATGGCGGCGCTGATGGATACGCGTTGCGCAAATGTGTCCGACCTTGCCAAAAGGGCGGGTGTGGGACGGCGCACGCTCGAGCGCGTCTGTGAAAGTGCCTTCGGGCTAGCGCCCAAGAAGCTGCTGCGCCGCCAGCGCTTTATGCGCAGCGTGACTCAGCACATGCTTGGCGGGGAGCAGTCCTGGATCGAGGCGATCGACGAAATATATCATGACCAGCCCCAGTTCGTCCGCGAGTTTCGTGAGTTCACTGGCTTGTCTCCGCGCGAATTCGCCAAGCTTGACCGGCCGATGCTCAAGCCGGTGCTGCTCGAAGGCATGCGGCATTGGGAACAGGTGAGCGAGTTCGCTTCCCCGTTCTAGGCAAGGGTCTGGTGTGCCTGAGCGCCGATTGCGGTTTGCGGCAATCGTGCCTAAGGAGCGCCGCTAAGCAATAAATTCGATCAGGGCATCATCGACGTGGACTATCAGAAGCTCGGGGAGGAGGCGGTCGCAAGGATCGCAGCCGCTGGCGATCTCGAGGCGCTGGAGGCCTTGCGTGTCGAGCTTCTCGGCAAGCAGGGTTCGGTGTCGGCCCTGCTTAAGACCCTTGGCAGTCTGACGCCGGAGGAACGCAAGGAAACCGGGCCAAAGATCCACGGCTTGCGCGAAGCCGTCAGCGACGCGATCGCAGCCCGCAAGGCGGAGCTGGAAGCCGTTGAACTGGAAGCGAGACTGGCCACTGAAACGGTCGACCTGACGCTCCCAGCGCCGGACACGCCCAAGGGCTCGATCCATCCAGTCAGTCAGGTGATGGACGAACTCGCTGAAATCTTTGCCGATCTTGGTTTCGCGGTCGCCACCGGGCCGGAGATCGAGGATGACTGGCACAATTTCACCGCGCTCAACATGCCCGAAAGCCATCCGGCGCGGGCAATGCACGACACCTTCTATTTCCCCGCAGACGAGGGCCGGACGAGCCCTTCAGAAGGGGACAATGGCACGCGCATGCTCCTGCGGACGCACACCAGCCCGGTGCAGGTGCGCACCATGTTGGAGCGCGGCGCCCCGCTGCGGATCATCGCGCCGGGCCGGGTCTATCGCAGCGACAGCGACGCGACGCACACGCCGATGTTCCATCAGGTCGAAGGGCTGGTGATCGACCGCGACATCCACCTCGGCCATCTCAAGTGGACGCTGGAGACCTTCCTCGGTGCGTTCTTCGAGCGCGACGACATCGTCTTGCGGCTGCGCCCGAGCTATTTCCCGTTCACCGAACCCTCGGTCGAAGTCGATGTCGGTTTCGCGCTTGAGGCCGGGCCGGACGGCAAGTCGCGGCGCGTGCTAGGCGGCAGCGGCGATGCGCCCGGTCATGCCTGGATGGAACTGCTCGGCAGCGGCATGGTCAATGCCCGCGTGATCGAATTCGCCGGGCTCGATCCCGCCGAGTGGCAGGGCTTCGCCTTCGGCGTTGGCGTCGACCGGCTCGCCATGCTGAAATACGGGATGGACGATCTTCGCGCCTTCTTCGACGGTGATGTGCGCTGGCTGCGGCACTATGGCTTCTCGGCGTTCGACCAGCCGACCTTGTCAGGCGGTGTTGGAGCGCGGCCATGAAGTTCTCGCTCGAATGGCTGAAGTACTTCCTCGACACCGACGCAACGGTCGACGAGGTCGCGGCAAAGCTCAACGCGATCGGCTTCGAAGTCGAAGAGATCGAGGACCCGGCGCAGAAGCTGCAAGGCTTTGTCGTCGCCGAGGTGCTGACCGCTTCGCCGCATCCGCAGGCCGACAAGTTGCAGGTGCTCACCGTCAGCACCGGTCCGGGCGATCCCCTGCAGGTGGTTTGCGGCGCGCTCAATGCGCGTGCAGGCATGAAGGGCGTGCTCGGCATGGCCGGTGCAGTGGTTCCGGCAAACGGCATGCAGCTCAAGAAAGCAGAACTGCGCGGGGTCGAATCGAACGGCATGATGTGTTCGAGCCGCGAACTGGAGCTGGGCGATGATCACGATGGCATCATCGAACTGCCCGGCGATGCACCTGTTGGCGAAGCCTTTGCCGACTATGCGCAAGCCTCCCCGGTCATCGACATCTCGGTCAATCCCAACCGGCCCGATTGCATGGGCGTTCATGGCATTGCCCGCGATCTCGCGGCGGCAGGGCTGGGCACGTTAAAGCCGATCGACGTGCCGGCGGTCGCGGGCGACTATCCCTGCCCGGTCGAAATCCGCACCGACGATTCCGAAGGCTGCCCGGCTTTCTACGGCCGAGTCATCCGAGCAGTGACCAATGGCCAATCGCCAGACTGGATGCAGGCGCGGCTGATCGCGGCGGGCCAACGCCCGATTTCGGCGCTGGTCGACATCACCAATTACGTGATGCTCGCCTTCGGGCGACCAGCCCATGCCTACGACCTTGCGAAGCTCAACGGTGCGGTGGTTGCGCGCCGCGCCAACGCGGGCGAGCAGGTGCTGGCGCTCAACGAGAAGACCTACACGCTTGACGAGACCATGACCGTGATCGCCGACGATTCCGGTGTGCATGATATCGCCGGGATCATGGGCGGCGAGCATTCCGGTTGCAGCGAGACGACGACCGATGTGCTGCTGGAGATCGCATATTTCGATCCCGAGAGCATCGGCGCGACCGGTCGCAACCTCAACATCGCTAGCGATGCGCGCACGCGCTTCGAGCGCGGTGTCGACCCGGCCTTTCTCGATGACGGGCTGGCGATCCTGACCGATCTAATACTGCGTATCTGCGGCGGCACGCCAAGCGATGTGGTGCGTGCGGGCGCGCCGCCGTCAGCGCCGAAGCAGCTTGCCTACGATCCGGCTCTGTGCCGCACGTTGGGCGGGGTGAACATTGGCGAGGACGAGCAGCGGCGGATACTTGCTGCGCTCGAATTCGAAACTTCCACGGATTGGCAAATCGCCGTGCCGCTGCGTCGCCACGACATCGAAGGCGCTGCTGACATTGTCGAGGAAGTCGTGCGTATCCACGGGCTCGACAAGGTCGAAAGCGTTGCCCTGCCGCGTCAAGAGGGCGTTGCCTTGCCGACCGCGACGCCAATGCAGTCCCTCGAACGCCGCCTTCGTAGAGCCGCTGCCGCGCGTGGACTCAACGAAGCGGTGACCTGGTCGTTCCTGCCGACCGCCGATGCCGAACATTTCGCGGATGGAGAGGTTTGGGTTCTCGACAACCCGATCAGCGAGGACATGAAGGCGATGCGGCCATCCTTGCTGCCCGGCCTGATCGCTGCGGCCAAACGCAATGTCGATCGTGGCGCAAGCTCGCTGCGTCTGTTCGAGATCGGGCGCCGCTATTTCTTCGCCGAAGATGGCTCGAGCGACGAGCGCCCGACGCTCGGCGTGATTCTGGCGGGAGAGAAGTTGCCGCGCGGCTGGGACTCAAGGAGTTTTGGGGGCAAGGCCGTTCCGTTCGATGCCTTCGACGCCAAGGCGGAAGCGCTGGCACTTCTGGCTGAAGCCGGTGCGCCGGTCGACAAGCTGCAAGTCATGGGGGAAGCCGGAGAGCAATTCCATCCCGGCCAGTCGGCGACCTTGCGGCTTGGTCCCAAGACCGTGCTTGCTCGGTTCGGCATGGTCCATCCGGCGACAGCGCGCCAGTTCGACATCGACGTGGCACTCGCCGCGATCGAGATATTCCTGGACGCGATCCCAGCGAAGAAGGAAAGCGGCAGCTTTGCCCGTTCGGCTTATGCGCCGCCTGCGTTGCAATCGGTGACCCGCGACTTCGCCTTCCTCGTGCCTGTCGAGCTGGCCGCAGGTGATCTCATTCGCGCGGTGCGCGGTGCCGACAAGGCCAGCATTGTCGATGCGCGGCTGTTCGACATGTTCGCGGGGCAAGGCGTTCCCGAGGGCCAGAAGTCGCTGGCTATAGAAGTGACGCTCCAGCCGGGCGAGAAGAGCTTCACCGACGAGGATCTCAGAGCAATTAGCGACAAGGTCACGGCAGCGGCAGGCAAGCTCGGCGCGACATTGCGGGGCTGAGCAAGGCAATTTTGATGTCTAACGAACGCCGCACATTCGCGATCATCTCGCA
>CAZRVW010000016.1:0-27239 GCA_964603645.1 uncultured Novosphingobium sp.
AAAAGCTATAAATCAACGTCCACCGTGTCTCGACGGTCACCCGATGCTACAGGCTGCTGCGCGATACGATCGATTCGATCAGTTGCAGTAACGGCCAGACCGCTGCAGTGACCTTCGAAGCAACGATGATCTTTGCGGGCCAGATCAAGGGAATGGAGCCGCGTCTGTTCCTGATCTACCCGGAAGGCAATTTCATCGAAGCCAGCTTCGACACGCCCTTCTTACAGATCGGGGAGACCAAGTACGGGCGACCGATCCTGCTGCGCGGTTATGATCGCGAACTCAGCTTCGAGGATGCGGTCAAGTTGCTCATGGTCTCGTTTGATTCGACCCTTAAGGCCAATTTGTCGGTTGGACTGCCGCTCGACATGATGGTGATCGAACGCGATACCTTTCTGCTCGCGCACGAGCGGCGGATCGAGGCGACCGACGGCTATTTTCAGGCGGTGTCGAACGGTTGGGGCGAAGCGCTGAAACAGGCGTTCCATTCCCTGCCGGACTACAGCTTCCATGTCGACTACGACACTGGCGGGACCTGAAGCCCCGGATCCATTTGCGATACACTGCTACTCATATATTGCAGATGCACACGATAAGTGCCATTTGGCGGCAATGAAGTCTTCATTGGATGTCGCGCCGCAGGCGAGCACGGTTGCAACCCGGGCTAGCAGCGCCGCAGAAAAATTGCCCGGCGAGACTGTTCCCGCGCCATTGGACAGACGGGGGCCGCTGCGTATTGCGCTGCTCTCCTACCGGTCGGACCCGCGGGTCGGTGGCCAGGGCGTGTTCACCAGCAACATTGCGCGAGCGCTTGCGGCGCGCGGCCATACGGTGACGATCTTATCCGGCCCGCCCTACCCTGACGTGCCCGATGGTGTGGCGCTAAAGGAAATTCCCTCGCTCGATCTGTTCGCGCAGCCAAAGCTTGGGCGCTATGCCTTACGCCCACGCCACTTGAAGAGTTGGACAGACACCGCCGAATATTTCGGCCATGTCAGCGGCAAGTTCATGGAACCTTGGAGTTTCGGGCAACGCGCCGCGAGTTGGTTGGAGCGCCATGTCGAGCACTTCGACGTAGTGCTTGATAACCAATGCCTTGCGGACGGATTGCTCGACATCCAGACCCATTTGCCTGTCCTGGCCGTGATCCATCACCCGATCCGCCGCGATCTCGAAATGCAGCTCGCCAGCGAGCCAAGCATTCGAAAGCGTCTCCTGACAAGGCGCTGGTATGGCTTTCTGCCGATGCAAGAGCGGGTGGCGCGTGCGTTGCGCCATGTCGTCACCGTTTCTGCTGCGAGCGCGCGCGACATTGCCCAATGTATGGGCGTCGTTGCGGCGCACATCGACATCGTTCCGCTCGGAGTCGACCAGGCGACATTCGCACCGCGCGAGGACATGGCCTCGGCCCAGCGTCTGCGCATTGTTACGACGTCCAGCTCCGATGTGCCATTGAAAGGCCTGCGCCACCTGCTTGCCGCTTTCGAGGCATTGATGCCCGACTGGCCCGAACTGGAACTTGTCGTCGTTGGCAAGCCCCGCGAAGGGCCGACCCGCGATCTCGCACGCCGACTTGAGGCGCAAGGACGGATGCGCTTTGTCAGCGGGCTGACGACGCCGCAGCTTGCCGACCTCTATGCGAGCGCGACGTTATGCGTAACGCCCTCTCTATACGAGGGTTTCGGGCTGCCCGCGGTCGAGGCAATGGCCTGTGGCACGCCAGTGGTCGTCACCGATGGCGGTGCCTTGCCCGAAGTCGTCGGCGATGCCGGCCTGATCGTTCGCGCCGGGTGCGGGGACGCCTTGCGCGAGGCCATCGACGGCCTGCTTCGCGACAGTGAACAGCGTGCGGCTTTCGCAGCGGCAGGCCTCGCGAGGGTACGCGAGCGGTACGGCTGGGACCGGGTCGGCGAAGCTTACGAGGCCTTGTTGCACGAGGCCATCGCTGAACGATGCTGACTGCGAGGATCGAGGCGCTCGGCCTCGGCAAGGGCGACCGGCTGCTAGACATCGGCTGCGGCGAGGGCCGGCATTGTCATGGTGTGCAGCTGTTCACGGAGGCCCAGGCAATCGGAGTCGATCTCGACGAGCCTTCGCTGGCTTTGGCGCGTGAACGCGGCGCCGGGCTGAATGGCATGGGTCCCCCGGCCGAATTTCTCGCTGCCGATGCCAGCGCATTGCCATTTGACGACGCCTCGTTCGATGCCGCGATCTGCTCCGAGGTTCTCGAACATGTGCCTGATATGGCCGCGCTGGTTGGCGAGGCGGCGCGGGTGCTCAAGCCCGGCGCCGTCTATGCTGTCACCGTGCCGCGTGCCTGGCCCGAGCGCCTGTGCTGGAAGCTGGCCTCGGGGCCGGGCGGTTATTCTGACCAGCCGGGCGGGCATGTGCGCATTGTCGATACGGCTGCCTTGCGCAAGCTGGTGGAACAGGCCGGCTTCACGTTTCTATCCTCGCATCACGCCCATGCCCTGCATTCGCCTTATTGGTGGCTCAAGACCGCATTCTGGAAGAGGCAAGACGATCATCCGCTGGTCAGGGCCTGGCACAAGCTTCTGGTGTGGGACATGATGCAGGCGCCGTGGCTTACGCGCGGGCTGGAGCGATTACTTAATCCGGTGATGGGCAAGAGTGTCGCGATGTATTTCAGGCGGGCCTCATGATGCTGCAACAACGATCTCCGGTCCTGCGTGAGCGGATCTCTGCGCCGATTGCACGCATCCTAGATGTGCAGGGCCCTGACGGTTTGATCCCGTGGTTCGAGGGGGGGCCGTGGGACAGCTGGAACCATTCCGAATGCGTAATGGCGCTGGGCGTAGCCGGTGAACTGGAGGCGGCGCGCCGAGGCATGGAGGCGCTGGTTGCCGCGCAGCGACCGGATGGGGGCTTCCTCTCCGACTACGGCAATGCGCTGCCAATGGCCGATCATGTGTCCATCGCCCGGGTTCCCGCGCCGCAGGTGCTCGACACTAATTTCACCGCCTATGTCGCGACCGCGTTGGAGCATTACCGGCTGCTGTTCGGTACCCGCGAGGCCAGACCGTTCTGGCCCATGGTGCGTGCCGCGATCGACCATTTGCTGGATCATCAGCACGAAATTGGCGACATCTCATGGTGCGCCGAAGCGCATGGTTCCGGCCTTGATGATGCATTGCTTGCGGGCAATGCAAGCATATACGCCAGCCTTGGTCACGCCCTCGAGCTCGCTGCGGCATTCCGCGAACCGCAGCCGCGCTGGCAGGCGGCGCGCGGCTTGCTTGGCGATGCGATCCGAACCCGCACGGATCGCTTTGGCAGGTCCGGGCAGGATCGCGGCTATCACGCGATGGACTGGTATTACCCTGTGCTGACCGGCGTGCTTGCCGGAGAACAGGCGCGCGATCATCTGCGCGGGGAGTGGGACCACTTTGTTCAAACCGACCTCGGATGCCGCTGCGTCGCCAATGAGCCATGGGTCACTGTCGCCGAGACCTGCGAACTGGTCATGGCCCTGCTGCGTGCCGGGATGGACCGTGAGGCCGGGAAATTGCTCGAACTGGTCGAAGGCCGTCGAGATTCTGCTGGCGCCTTCTGGATGGGCTGGCAATGGGTCGAACGGATCGACTGGCCCGCCGAGAAGCCGACATGGACCCAGGCGGCCTATGTGCTGGCGCTCGACATGTTCGAGGGGATCACGCCTGCAAACCGAATTTTCGCTGACTGAAATTTGCAGGGCCTCCAGTCCGGGCGGGTCTGGAGAGGGCGTCGCGCGCAAGTTTCACCAATCATCGCAGTGCTGGGGCTTGAGGCAAAGGGCCGGTTGGCTTTAGGCGGACTGCACATGGGCCAGTTGATACCCGGATACGCCGATTTCGACCCCTGGCTGTGGTCGTTGATTGCGCTCGCCGTCCTCGCTTGTGTTGCGCTCGCGGTGAACTGGCTGCTCAAGCGCGTGCTGCTGCGCGCAGCAGAACCCTATCTCGATACTCGCAGCAACACTGCGGACAAGGCCGCGGCCTGGCTTGCGACCATCATTCCGCTGCTGATCGTGTCGCGCGGGATCAGGATGGTGCCGCACCTGCTCGAAGAAGTGGTGACCGTCACCACCAACGTTATGCAGGCGCTCATGATCCTGTCCGTGGCCATGGCTGTCCGGTGGGGGTTGAACTACGCCAACGAGCTATATGAGCGCCGGCTCGAGGCGCGAAGCGTGCCCATCAAGGGCTATGTCCAGGTCCTCAAGATCATCGTGTTCTGCGCCGCGGCGATCCTGATGATCGCCGTGCTGATCGAACAGTCGCCGCTCCTCCTGCTGTCTGGCCTTGGCGCGATGGCGGCGGTTTTGCTGCTGGTGTTCAAGGACACGATCCTTTCTCTGGTCGCCTCGATCCAGCTGACCAGCAACGACATGCTGCGGGTCGGCGACTGGATCGAGATGCCCAGCATGGGGGCTGACGGCGACGTGGTCGATATCGCACTGCATACGATCAAGGTGCAGAATTTCGACAAGAC
This sequence comes from uncultured Novosphingobium sp., assembly GCA_964603645.1. Lineage (GTDB taxonomy): Bacteria > Pseudomonadota > Alphaproteobacteria > Sphingomonadales > Sphingomonadaceae > Novosphingobium. The sequence continues at coordinate 4,492 of CAZRVW010000016.1, forward strand.
CATCACCACCATTCCAACCCACAACCTGATTTCCGACGCGTTCCGCAACTGGCGCGGGATGAGCGAGAGCGGCGGGCGGCGGATAAAACGTGCGCTGATGCTGGACCAGAATTCGGTGCGCTTCCTTACCGAGGACGAGGTCGCGAGCATGAAGCGTTTCCGCCTGCTCGACGGTTACATCGCGCGCAAGCAGGAGGAGATCGCGGCCTGGAACGCGCATGAATTGTCGAGCGATAGCGACGCGATCAATGCACGGCGCATCACCAACATCGGCACCTTTCGGGCCTATGTCATCGCTTACCTCAAGAGCCATCCGAAGATCGCGAGCGACGGCTTCACACTTCTGGTCCGTCAGCTGGAACCTGGTCCGCAAGGACTGCCGCTCGAGATCTACTGTTTCACCGACACGGTGAAATGGGGCGAGTACGAAGCGATACAAGCCGACATTTTCGACCACATGCTCGCCATTCTGCCCGAATTCGGCCTGCGGATATTCCAGGAACCGAGCGGGCTGGATCTGACTGGACTAAGCGGCGCGCGTTAGGCCCGCCTCAGCAATCGCAAGCTCTTCACCGCTGCCGTTTCCTCGAACAAGCCCGACGCCAGCGCCATCTGGTAGATTTCGAACGGCGGCCTGCCTCCGTCTTCGGGGTTCGGGAACACGTCGTGGATGGCGAGCGTACCGCCACGCGCGACCTTTCCTGACCAGCCGCGCAGGTCTTCGAGTGCCGCTTCCATCGTATGGCCGCCGTCGATGAACACCATGCCGCATGGCCGGTCCCACACCGCCGAAATCTGCGCCGATCGACCGACCAGCGCGACGACGCTGTCGTCCAGACCTGCTAGCCGGATCGTCTCGCGAAAAGTTGGAAGCGTATCGAGTCGACGGGCCTTTTCGTCCCACAATTCGGCATCGTGCCATTCCCAGCCCGGCTGGTTCTCCTCAGACCCGCAGTGATGGTCGATCGAGAACAGCGTCTGGCCCGATGCTTTGCAGGCAGAACCAAGGTAGAGCGCGGACTTGCCGCAATAAGCGCCGATCTCGACTACCGGACCAAGGGGTGCGGCGGCGAGCGCAGCGTCATGCAGCGCCCAGCCCTCCTCGGGATCGAGGAAGCCCTTAACCGTGTCGGGATCGAGCGGGAGCGAGCGTGCACCGCTCACGCCGGGTGTTTCACCTTCGATGCGTCCCACTCGATGTGCAGGTTACGAATGCCAAGCAAACTCGGGTAGAGCGTTGTGTCGGTTCCTGGCTTCACTCGGAACTCCGGTATTCGCTTGAACCATTCTTCAAGCAGCACTCTCAGCTCGCGGCGGGCAAGATGCGCGCCGAGGCAGATGTGCACGCCCGCGACGAAAGTGTGGTGACGATTGCCGACTCGCGCGGGATCGAAGGTCCGGGGATTCTCGAACTGTGCCGGATCGAAATTGCCCGCCGGGTTGAAGCAGGTGAAGCTGTCGCCGGCCTTGATCTGCACGCCATACCATTCGAAGTCCCTCTTGGCGCGTCGACCTGATGAGAGGATCGGCTGGGTGCGCAGGAATTCCTCGACCGCGCCGTTGATACAGTCCGGGTTGTCGCGAATCATCGTCTGCAATTCGGGCTGCAGCGCCATGCGGCGATACATTTGGGCGATGGTGGCCGCCACCGTATCGAGCCCGCCAAGCCACAGGAACCATGTCATGCCGATGATCTCGTCCTCGGTGAGCTTGCGGCCCTTAATCTCGCCGTGCACGATCCGCGAGGTCAGAAACTCGTCTGGGTTGGCGCGCTTTTCCTCGATGAACTCGCGCAAGAAGCCGAGCACGTTGCGCAGTGCCCACTGGATCTTCTCGAAATCGTTGGAATGCAGGATGTTCCATTCCCATTCGAGAAAGTCGTCGAATTTCTCGTCGGGGAAACCCATCAGGCCCATGAAGATACGCACCGGGAACACGCGGGCGAAATCCCAGGCCATGTCGACTTCACCTTTGTCGGCGAACTCCTCGATCATCTCGACCACCACTTCGCGAATGCGCGGTTCAAGCACCTTGGTTATATGCGCAGGGGTGAAATTGGGCCACAGGAACATGCGGTATTGCGCATGTTCCGGCGGATCGATCGCCAGCGGGATCGAGGGAAAGGTCTCGCCGATCAGTCGCTGGAATTCAGCGGTTCCGGCATTCGAGAAATGATCGTTGTCGGAATAGACCCGGTCGATGTCGTCGTAGTGGGTGACGATCCAGTTGCCGAGGTTGGCCACGCCCCCTGCGGCAGCGGCAAGTGTAAGGTCGTCCGATGGATTGAACAGCAGGCGGGGAATCTCCTCCCCGGCGAGCCAGCCGAACGGTTCGTAAGGATCGACGAGATCATTGGCATAGGAATTCATTCCGCCGGTAAGCTTGACCACGCGGTCTTCAGGCACGTTGTCGGGCCGGTTGTCCATGGTCGTCCGGATCGCATCGAGCGATTGCGGAAACACCTTTTCCAGCTCGGCCTTCGGGGTTCTTTCAAGCGTGGCTTGCAGGGTCATTGCTATCTCCCAGTGTTGCTGGTTCCATGCAGTCGCGCGCGCTCAAGAGCAAGCCGCCTTTGCGATTTTTGCCTCCTGAATCCGTGAACTGCAGGATCGCGATGACAGGGCGTTTCATCGCCCGGGCGCCACGGCCAACGTTGAATTTTTGCGACTCATTTGCGATATTGGACCCATCAAGAAGTGATCCGAAAGGCAAGACAATGGCCGACGCAGACCCCAAGACCAAGGAAATGGAAGACTCCGCAAAACAATACTGGTCCGAAACGGGCTGGACCGAGGGCGGGGTCATTCGCGAAGTCGACTACGAACAGGAAAACAAGGGTCTCGATCCCATGTTCGAGGGGATCAAGATTGTCGACACCGACTCGCACATCACCGAAGCGCCAGACCTGTTCACGAGCCGCGCGCCCGCGGGCATGAAGGACAAGATGCCGCACATCAAGCGCATCAATGGCACTGATCGCTGGTTTGTCGGCGACAAGGACTTCGGCACAACCGGCGGCAATGTCATCCGCAAGGATAACAACAAGCTGCTTGGCCGGCTCGCGTTTCCCAATCTCGACAACGCCCATCCCGGCGGCCACGAGTTGAAGCCCCGGCTACAGGCAATGGACGATATGGGAATCCATGCCCAGATCGGCTTCCAGAACTCGGGCGTGACCCAGGTCGGATCGCTGCTCGCGCTGGGCGACAACGATCTCGCACTGAAAATCATTCAAATCTATAACGATGCGTCAGCAGAGATGCAGGAAGCCTCTGGCCAGCGCATCTTCAACATGGCGCATCTGCCCTATTGGGACAAGGCGCTGCTCGATGCCGAGGCTCGGCGTTGCCACGAGATGGGCCTCAAGGGCTTTGTCCTGCCCGACACGCCGGAAATGTTCGGCGTTCCCAGTTTCTGCACCGATCATTGGACCGATTTCCTCGAAATGTGCAGCGACACAGGCATGCCGCTTAACTTCCATCTCAATGCGGCGACCGATCCGAACCGCCTGACCTGGAAGGGCTTCCAGTTCGAGCAACTTCTCGCCGTTACCGCAACGATGTTCCACATCGGCAATGCGGCGACGATGGGCAACTGGATGGTCTCGGGCCGTCTAGACCAGTTCCCTGGCCTCAAGATCGGCCTCATCGAAAGCGGGGCAGGCTGGGTGCCTTTCGCCATCGAAGCCTTGGAACACCAGTTCCGCGAGATGCTGCCGATCATGCGCGACGTGCTCAAGAAGGAGCCGTGGGACTATTTCCGCGACCACTTCTGGTGCACCTTCTGGTTCGAGAAAGTCGCGCCCAAGCACATGCTGGAGATCATCGGCGTCGACAAGGTCATGTTCGAGACCGATTTCCCGCACCCGACCTCGCTCTATCCGGGCGTGCAGGCGCATCTCAAGGACGTGCTGGGCGGTTATTCTTACGAGGTCCAGAAGAAGGTGCTGCAGGACAACGCGGTCAAGCTTTACAACCTGCCGTTCTGATCGAGCGGCGGGCTGGCCCGGCAGTTCGCCTAAGCGGCAGAAGCCGTCGCCCTTCATTTCGACGTGGAAGTGGTCGGCGTGCGCAGCGTTGTAGTTCGGACCAAGAACCATTCCGAAGCGCTTGCAGGCGCTGCGGTGGACGACGCGCAGGAACTGGCGTTCGGCGTCGCTGCCGTTTCGCCAGCTACCCAGCACCGGAATACGGCGACCGTCGGCAAGCACGAATGCTGACAGGTCGATGGCATTGGCGCTGGCATGGCCTGACTTGCGCGAGGTGCCGGTGACGTTGCGGCATGCGTAGCTACCCATCGTTTCGATCCGCACCAGCGGGCTGCCCAACATTTGTCGGGCCGCGCGATCCACGCCATAGCGCGCCCAAGCGGCGAACGTGTTGGCGAGCGGGCAAGTCACCGGCCCGAGATTGGCGAGCGACAGTAGCGAATCGTCGCTGCGCAGGCTGGCGAGCCGCACCGAATTAAGCGTCGAGCAGCCGCGGTCGAAGTACTGGTCGGGCAGGGGCGTAAAGTTCGCCTGGGTCGCGCCCAGTTCGGACAAGCATTGGCGCGCCTCGGGGCGCGGCGTGAACGTCGCCGTCGAACGCGCCACTGTCTGGCGTTTGCTGGCTTCGGGCACCATGCTGCCGCAGCCGCCGAGCAGGGCCAAAACCGGGAGGAGGAGCAAAATCCGTCGCATGTGGGAATACTTGCAGGCGATGGTTAACAACGCGTTAGGACCTGCGGTTACCTGTTCATGAATCGGGGCAAGCTGCTTGACATGCTGCGCTGCAGCACTATGTGCGGCCTCGGGCCACGCGGTCCCAACGCCGCGCGTGCTCTCTGCAAGGAGAGTCTGACATGACTGACGCTGTGAAGCCTGCGGCATTGCCCGCAAGGCCCTTCTTTTCTTCCGGCCCGTGCGCCAAGCCGCCGGGCTATTCCCCCGACAAGCTCGCTACTCAATCGCTTGGCCGCTCGCATCGCGCGAAGATCGGCAAGGAAAGGCTTGGTTACTGCATCGAGCTGATGCGCGAGCTGCTCGGCCTGCCAGATACGTACCGCATCGGCATCGTTCCCGGCTCGGATACCGGCGCCTTTGAAATGGCGATGTGGACCATGCTCGGCGCCCGGCCGGTCACCACCCTGGCCTGGGAAAGCTTCGGCGAGGGCTGGGTGACCGATGTCGCCAAGCAACTGCAACTCGATCCCACCGTCATCCGCGCCGACTATGGCGAATTGCCCGATCTTTCGCAGATCAACTGGTCGAACGACGTGCTGTTCACCTGGAATGGCACGACTTCGGGCGTACGCGTGCCAGATGCGGAATGGATCGCGCCAGACCGCGGTGGCCTGAGCTTTGCCGACGCGACCAGCGCGGTCTTCGCTTACGACATCGACTGGGCGCGGATCGATGTGGCGACTTTCTCCTGGCAGAAAGTGTTGGGAGGTGAAGGCGGGCACGGCGTGCTCATTCTTGGCCCGCGTGCAGTCGAGCGGCTGAACAGCCACACCCCGCCTTGGCCGCTGCCCAAGGTGTTCCGCCTCGTCTCGAAAGGCGCGCTCAGCGAGGGCGTGTTCAAGGGCGAAACCATCAACACACCTTCGATGCTGGCGGTCGAAGATGCGATATGGGCGCTGGAATGGGCCAAGGGCATCGGTGGCGCGGCGGCAATGCAGGCGCGCTGCGATGCCAACGCAGCGGCGCTGGACGAAATCGTGGAGGAACGAAACTGGCTGGGCCATCTTGCCGCCGATCCGGCGACCCGATCGAAGACGTCGGTGTGCCTGACGGTCGAAGGCGCCGACGCTGATTTCATCAAGAAATTCGCCAAGTTGCTGGAAGACGAGGGTGCGGCTTACGATATTGCCGGTTACCGCGATGCGCCGCCGGGCCTGAGAATCTGGTGTGGTGCGACGGTCGAGACCGCCGACATCGAAGCGCTCGGCCCGTGGCTCGACTGGGCTTACCATTCTCTGAAGTCCTGACGTTGTGCCCCTGCACAGGCAGGGGCCTCACGCCGTAGTTCCGAACATCCCCGAAACGGTTTCTGCCTTCGCAGGAACTCACGGAGCAAGACAAATGACCAAACCCAAAGTCCTCATTTCCGACAAGATGGACCCCAACGCCGCAAAGATATTCGAGGAGCGCGGCTGCGATGTGGACGTCATCACCGGCGAGACTCCCGAGCAACTGATCGCCCGGATCGGCGAATACGATGGCCTGGCGATCCGCTCGTCCACAAAGGTCACGAAAGAAGTGCTCGACGCCGCGACCAATCTCAAGGTCATAGGCCGCGCCGGCATCGGCGTGGACAACGTCGATATCCCCTATGCCTCGTCAAAGGGCATCGTGGTGATGAACACGCCGTTCGGCAATTCGATCACGACCGCTGAACACGCCATCGCCATGATCATGGCGCTCGCCCGCCAGATCCCCGAGGCCAACACCCGCACCCAGGCCGGCGAATGGCCCAAGAGCGCCTTCATGGGCGTAGAAGTCACCGGCAAGACGCTTGGCTTGATCGGCGCGGGCAACATTGGCTCGATTGTCGCCAGCCGGGCGTTGGGTCTGAAAATGAAGGTCGTTGCCTACGATCCGTTCCTGACGGAGGAGCGCGCGGTCGAGCTCGGTGTCGAGAAGGCCGAGCTCGATACGCTGCTGGCGCGGGCCGACTTCATCACCTTGCACGTGCCGATGACGGACCAGACGCGCAACATTCTGTCCGCCGAGAACCTAGCCAAGACCAAGCCGGGCGTGCGCATCGTCAACTCCGCGCGCGGCGGCCTGGTCGACGAGGCGGCGCTCAAGGAAATGCTCGAAAGCGGCCATGTCGCTGGAGCGGCCCTCGACGTCTTCGCCGAGGAACCGGCCAAGGACAATGTCCTTTTCGGCGCGCCGAATTTCATCTGCACACCGCACCTCGGTGCCTCAACCACCGAGGCGCAGGTCAATGTCGCGCTTCAAGTGGCCGAGCAACTTGCCGACTATCTGGTCAATGGCGGGGTCACCAATGCGCTGAACATGCCCTCGCTTTCGGCTGAGGAGGCACCCAAGCTGCGGCCTTACATGGGCCTTGCCGAAAAGCTCGGATCGCTGGTCGGCCAGCTTGCGCATGGCAACCTCACCGAGATCAGCATCGAGCGTTCCGGCGCGGCGGCGGACCTCAATGGCAAGCCGATCGAGGCAGCCGTGCTGGCGGGCTTCATGAAGCAGTATTCTGACAGCGTGAACATGGTCAACGCACCCTATCTCGCCAAGGAACGCGGGCTCGATGTGCGTTCGGTGCGACACGACCGCGAGGGCGTCTATCACACCTTGCTGCGGGTTACGGTGGCCACCAGCCAGGGGCCGCGCTCGGTCGCGGGTACGCTATTCGGCGATGCCGCGCCGCGCCTTGTCGAGATTTTCGGTATCGGCATCGAGGCTGATCTCGACGGGCACATGCTCTATATCGTCAACGAGGACGCGCCCGGTTTCATCGGCCGGGTCGGCACCCTGCTCGGCGAGGCGGGCATCAACATCGGCACCTTCCACCTTGGACGGCGCGAGGCAGGCGGCGAAGCGGTTCTGCTGCTGTCGCTCGACAGTCCGCTCAGCAAGGACCTGATCGACAAGGCCTGCAAGCTTCCCGGCGTGAAGACGGTGATGCCGCTGGCGTTCTGAGACAGTCTGGGGCAGGGAGGCCCGGATGACCGATACCGACCGCGACCTTTTGCCCGAAGGGCTGGGTGACCGCCTGCCCGCCAGCGCCGCTGCGGCGCAGACGGCGCGGCGCGCTTTGCTGGATGTGCTCTCGGTCCATGGCTACGACCGGATCGAAACCCCGACCATCGAATTCGAGAAATCGATGGCGAGCCGCATGGCGGGGGTCCAGCCACGTCGCATGTTCCGGTTCGTCGATCCCGCGTCGCTGCGCACACTCGCGCTGCGCTCGGATATCACCGTCCAGGTGGGCCGCGTCGCCGCGACGAGTCTGGCCGAAGCCGCCCGTCCTCTGCGGCTGTGCTATGCCGGGCAGGTCGTCACAATCAAGGCAGACGGTCTGGATTCGGCGCGTGAGCGGCTGCAGGCCGGCGCGGAGCTGATCGGCAGCGACAGTGTCACGGCCGCCGCCGAGGTGGTCTCGCTGGCAATCGAGGCACTACAGGCTGCCGGTGCGAAAGGCGTGTCGGTTGATTTTACCCTGCCTGACCTGGTCGATACCCTTGCTGAGAGCGCCCTGCCGCTGCCCGCAGAAAGCATTGATGCGGTGCGGCGCGAACTCGATGCCAAGGATGCCGGCGGTCTCGTCGCGGTGGGCGGGCAAGACTATCTGCCCCTGCTCGCGGCCATTGGTCCGTTCGATCAGGCGATCGAGCGGCTGTCCGATTTCGATGTTGGAGGCGCCCTAGCCAGCCGCATTACCGGACTTCGCGAGATTGCCGAACGCGTTGCGGGCAAAGCGCGGATCACGCTCGATCCCAGCGAGCGCCATGGCTTCGAATACCAGTCGTGGTTCGGCTTCACGGTCTATGGCCACGGTATAACCGCTGCGCTGGGGCGGGGCGGCACCTACCGGATTCTTGGGCGTGACGAGCCTGCGACTGGCTTTTCGCTCTATCCCGATCCGCTGATCGAGACTCTCTCCGCAGCGCCCGTAAGCGACAAGCTTCTGTTCCTGCCCCTCGATCACGATGGCGAAGCGGCGGCGGGGTTCCGAGCCAAGGGCTGGCGTACGCGCGCGGCGCTGTCGGAAGAGGACGATCCTGCCGCGCTGGGATGCACGCATCGGCTGGACGGGAGCGAAGCCGTGCGGCTCTAGAGTCTGGCTAACCCTCTCGTCTGACGCTCACTCTGAACGCTCACCAGGTTGACTATCGTGTCGATTCGCTTGCAGACCTCCTGATCGGCCGGTGAGCCGGGAGAAGGGGGAGGTCTGAATGCCAACGATTTGGGCAATCGGATATCGCGTAGTCGGGGTCGTGCTTGTGCTGGCAGGCCTCGCGCTGGCACTGGGCGGCGGCAAGCTGCTGAGCCTGGGCGGTTCGGCCTATTACCTGCTGGCGGGGCTTGGTTGTCTTGTCGCTGGCGTGCAGTTGGTGCGCAAGCGCCGCTCGGGCAACTGGATATATCTTGCCCTTTTTGCTGCAACGGTGATCTGGGCCCTGTCCGAAGTCGGTCTGCAATTCTGGTTATTGCTGCCCCGCCTTGCCGCTCCGCTGTTCCTTGCGCTGCTGTGCACGGGCTTGCTGGCTTGGGGCCGCGACCAGGCCGAGGGCGCGCGGCGCGGCCGCACATCGCTTGCCACTCTGGTTTGTCTGATTGGTGCGGGCGTGCTGATCGCAGCCTATTCCACGAGCGGGCCGAAGCTTTCCAACAAGCCGCTGGCTTTGCTTTCGGCTTCTGCCCAGGTTCCAGACGGGCCTGACGACTGGACGGCGATCGGGCGTACCAGCATGGGCAACCGCCATTCGCCTGCGGACCAGATCACGCCCTACAACGTCAGCGCGCTCAAGCCGCTGTGGTCCTACCGCACCGGCGACAGCCGTCTGTCCTATCCCGATTCGCCGGGCGGCTACACGTTTCAGATGACGCCGGTGAAGATCGGTGACACGGTGTTCATCTGCACGCCACACAACCGGGTGATCGCACTCGATCCCGAGACCGGCGCAGAAAAGTGGGTCTTCGATCCCAAGCTTGATCTTGAAGTGCCCAAGCTGATGTCGTGCCGAGGCGTGTCGTATGTCCCGCCTCCGGAAGAGGGCGCCACAGAAGCATGTGCGGCGCGGCTCATCACCGCGACAGGCGATGCGCGGCTGATCGCGCTTGATCCCGAAACGGGCGAGCCCTGCGCGGATTTTGGCAACGAAGGTACGGTCTCGCTGATCGATGGCTTGGGACCGGTGGAGAAGGGCTATTACTATGTCACGTCGCCACCGGTGATCGTGAACGGCGTGGCCGTGCTTGGCGGTTTCGTGCTCGACAATGACCGGATCGGTGAGCCGTCGGGCGTCATCCGCGCCTACGACGTGAAGACCGGCGCACTGCGCTGGGCCTGGGATTCCGGGCAAGGCGATGGGCCGGCGAAGGAAGGCTATACCCGCGGTTCGCCCAATTCCTGGTCCATTCTCAGCGCCGATCCGGAGCTTGGCCTGGTCTTCGTCCCCATGGGCAATCCGACGCCTGACTATTACGGTGTGCTGCGCACTCCCGAATTCGAGGAGTACGGTAGCAGTGTCGTCGCGCTCGATGCAGCAAGCGGCGAGTTGCGCTGGTCATTCCAGACCACCCACCACGATCTTTGGGACTACGATGTTCCCGCCCAGCCCGCTCTGTTCACGTACCGCGGCGATCAGGGCGATATTCCCGCCGTTGCAGTCGCCACCAAGCGCGGCGAAATCTACCTGCTTGACCGGCGGACCGGACAGCCGCTCCATGCGGTCGAGGAGTGCGAGGTACCGAAGGGCGACATACCCGGCGAGCGTTATGCTCCGACCCAGCCCTATTCGGCCTTCCCTGGCGTACGCCCGGAGCCGCTCCGGGAAGCCGACATGTGGGGCACGACGCCGCTCGACCAGCTATGGTGCCGCATCGAATTCCGTTCGAGAGACTATGTCGGCGATTTCACGCCGCCTTCGGTGCGTGGATCGATCAGCTATCCGGGCCAGTTCGGGGTCATCAACTGGGGCGGCGTGGCGATCGACGAGGACCGGCAAGTCATGGTGTTCAACTCGGCGGTTATCCCGCAATTGCTGCGGCTCGTTCCGCGCAAGGAAGTGGAAGAAATCGCGCGCAAGGGCGAAAAGAGCGACCATGCCAGGGGGCTCGCCAAGCAGGACGGTACGCCATACGGCGTTTATGTCCTGCCGTTCTTGTCGCCACTCGGCATTCCGTGTTCGTCGCCGCCCTGGGGTAATTTGACCGCCATCGACATTGGCGAGCAGAAGGTGATGTGGCAGCGTCCGCTCGGGACAAGCGAGGACTCCGCGCCGCTCGGCATCGCCGTGCCGGGAATATTCAACACCGGTGGAACGACTGTTACACGCAGCGGACTGGCCTTCATTGGCGCGACCATGGACCATTATCTGCGTGCCTTCGAAGTCGCGAGCGGCAAGGAGCTGTGGCGTGCGCGGCTTCCCGCCGCAGCCAATGCTACGCCTGCGACATTCACCGCCGCAAAGGGACGCCAGATCGTCATCGTCGCGGCGGGTGGCCACGAGGTTTTGGGTGCGCCGAGCAGCGACTACGTGATGGCCTTCGCGCTGCCGGAGTAGCGGCTTGGGCGATTGCGTTGATGGAGGAAAACGTGAGCGGAAGCGGGCAGCCTGAGAGCCACGGTCACGAAGGGACCATAGCGCAGCTCATCGCGCGCCTCGCCTGCGATCATGGCGCAGCTGTGGCCATTGCCGGCAGCGAGGGTTCGGCCACCTTCGCTGAGATTGAGGAAGCAAGCCGCAAACTGGCCGCGGGCTTGCTCGCAACCGGAACCGCCAAGGGCAGTAAGGTCGGCCTGCTTATGGGCAACGACCGCCACTGGCTTGAGGCGTTCCTTGCCATCACGCGCATCGGCGCGGTCGCGGTCCTGCTCAGCACGCTCGCGCGGGGGCCGGAACTGGCACACATGATCCGCAATGGCGATGTCGACACACTGCTCATGGTCGACGGCTATTTGTCGAGTGACTATCGCGCGCTGCTCGAAGAGGGCCTGCCCGAGCTGTCTGGCCAGTTCGGGGCAGAGGGGAGGCTCATGCTTGCCGATGCCCCGTTCCTGCGGGCCGTTTGGATGTGGGGAGAGCAGCGGCCCGGATGGTGTCGCGGGGGTCTTGCCGAACTCGTCGCGGCGGGCGGCGCGCTGCCCGATAGCGTGACCGAAGCCGCCTTTGAACAGACGGTGGGATCCGATCCTGCCGCCATTCTCTACACCTCGGGAAGTACGGCGGAGCCGAAGGCCGTTGTCCACAGCCAGGCGAACCTGATCCGGCAGGGCCACGCCCTTGGCAAGCTTAGCAGTTGCAGGCCGGGCGACCTGGTGTTGACGTCTATGCCGTTCTTCTGGGTCGGCGGCCTGAGCACCGTGCTCATGACGGCATTTACGCAAGGGGCAGGCGTCGTCTGCACCCACGGCCCAACTGAAGCGGCGGTGCTGGAGGCGATCCGGCGCTGGAAACCCACGCAGATTCTGCACTGGCCGGCCGTGCTGGACAAGTTGATGGACGAACCGGAATTCGTGGCCGCGCTTGACGGCATGCGTCCGATGTTCTCGCAGCAGCTTTACATGTTCGGCCTCGCCACGCGCGCGCAGTCCGCCTTTGCGCTTGGAATGACTGAAACGCTTGGGCCGCACAGCTATGCCACGCTCGAACCCGTGCCTGACGATCGGCTGGGGTCCAATGGCACTGCCGTGGGCACATACGAGCGGCGCATCGTCGATCCGGAAACCGGCAAGGATTGTGCGCCCGGCGAAGTCGGCGCGCTGTGGCTGCGCGGCGGTAGCCTGATGCTCGGCTTCCACCGCAAGGAGCGTTCCGAAGTTTTCGATGCCGACGGCTGGTATCACACTGACGACCTGTGCCGAATCATGGAAGACGGGCACCTGTTCTTCGTCGGTCGCTCGAACGACATGGTCAAGGCCAGCGGAGCCAATGTTTCGCCCGACGAGGTCGAGAAAGCGATGCGCGAGCATCCCGCGCTCAAGGAAGTGTCGGTCCTTGGCTTGCCGGGCAAGGAGGCTGACGAAATGCTGGTCGCGGCGGTTGTCTTGCGAGCGGGCCACGATGTCGGCGAAGAGGACCTGCGCGGCTGGCTGAAGCAGCAGCTGTCGAGCTACAAGGTTCCGCGCCGCATTGTCTTTCTGGCCGATGGTGAAATTCCGCAGACCGCCGGTCAGAAAGTCTACAAGCACGGATTGCGCGCGATCCTGGCGGAAAGGTTGGGTGTCGCTTAGCGATTGCCAGGGGGCGATCAATCGAACATCCTGCATGCAAGCGGAGAGGAACCGGATATGAGCACGATCGCGGAACAGGACAGGCAAGAGGACCGGTCGGATCAGGCCAAGTCGGGCCGGGAGATCCTTGCCGGATTGAAGGTCGTCGACACCGACACCCACATCACCGAATGGCACGATCTGTGGACGTCGCGCGCATCACCCAAATATCGTGATCAGGTGCCACGCGTTGTGAAGAAGGACGAAGGTATCGGCCACTGGGTCATTGGCGAAGATCAGTTCCTCGCCAGCGACACCGGGCACTCCGCACTTACCAAGGATGGCCGGAAGCTGCCGGGCTACGGCTTCAATTACATCAGTATCGATGAAGTCCATCCTGGCGCCTACGACGTCAGGGAACGCGTCAAATACATGGACGAAGCGGGCATCGCAGCGCAGATCGGCTATACCAACATCCTGGGATTCGGTGGCCAGCGGGCGATGACGGTCGATCCCGACCTCAGGCTGGTATCGATGCAGATTCTCAACGATGCGCTCGCCGAGATGCAGGCCGATTCCAACAACCGCATCTATCCCATGACCATGCTGCCATGGTGGGACATCGATCTCGCCGTCAAGGAGGCCGAACGCGGCAAGGCAATGGGGCTACGCGGCATCAACATGAATTCAGGGCCCCATACCCACGGTTTGCCCGACCTTTCCGATCCCTATTGGGATCCCCTGTGGGAATTCTGTCAGTCCGAAGGCCAGCCGGTGAATTTTCACATCGGCGCATCGGACGAAAGCTCGACGTGGTTCGGGCAGGGGCAATGGCCGGGTTATAGCGAGAATCAGAAAATGGCTTTCGGCACGATCATGCTGTTCGTCGGCAACATGTCGGTGCTGATCAACATGGTCATGTCGGGCATGCTGGAGCGGCACCCGAACCTGAAATTCTGTTCGGTCGAAAGCGGCGTCGGCTGGATTCCGTTCCTGATAGAGGCCCTGCAATACCAGCTTACCGACCAGGCGGGCAGGCCGCCGGAAGTGCCGGTGATCGAGACCTTCCGCAAGCATGTCTACATCTGCAGTTGGTACGAGCAGAAAACGCTACTCGATACGATGGAGACGCTCGGCGCGGACAACATCCTGTTCGAGACGGACTTCCCGCACCCGACTTGCCTCTATCCCGAGCCGCTCGAACAGGTTGCTCCGGCTGCGGCGCAAATGACAGCCGGCGATCGCAGGAAGATGTTCCAGACTAATGCCGAAAAACTCTACAATCTCGATCTGGCCGCGGCGCAGGCGATCTAGCAGGCGCGGTCAGGCGGTCTCAGGATAGCTCCAGTCCTGCGAAGTCCTCCTTGCTTCGCCACGCGTCCATGATCGCGTTGAAGGCAATGAAGCCACCGGAATAGGATGAGGTGAACAGGCCCGCGTCCACCTCACCATAGCCATTGTAATAACCGGGCGTGCATGAGGCGAGGAACAGCTTGCGGGGCTCCACCGATTCGCGAACCACGTGCTGCCAGTCCTCCACCGCTTGCTCTTCAGGCTCCAGCCGGGTCAGGCCGCGCTCCTGCATCATTGCGATCATATCGCAAATGTGCTGCCCCTGATCGAGCAGCATGTGAGTGAAGCTGGCGGTAAAGGCGTTCTGGCTGTTTCCGAGGATGAAGAAGTTCGGAAATCCATGGGCATAGAAGCCGTGAAGGGTAAGCGGTCCTTTGCGAAAATGCTCGGTAAGCGTTCGTCCGCCGACGCCGCGAACCTCGAATTCCGAACGCTTGGTATATTCGCTGCCAGTCTCGAAACCGGTCGCGAAGATGATGCAGTCGACTTCGTATTCGGTTCCGCAAGCGACAATGCCGGTTTCGGTCAGCCGTTCCAGCCCTGCACCTTGCGTGTCGAGCAGGGTGACATTGGGCAGATTGAAGGCGGGATAGTATTCATCGTTGAAGGTCGGGCGCTTGCAATAAATGCGATACCACGGCTTGAGCGCCTCGGCGGTGGCCGGATCGGTGACCGTTGCATCGATGCGCGCGCGAATTTTCTCGCCGGCGGCGAAATCGCGCAGTTCGCCTTCCCGGGCGAGGTCCTCGGGGATGCGCGGCTCGCTTGAGGGCTGCGGACGGATCGAGCGGTTGAGCACGGTCCAGCCGTCACTGACCAGATCGGGCTCGTTGCTCTGCCCAATCACGTGCGATTCGAAATTGGTTGAGCGCTCGCGTTGCCATCCCGCCTCGAGCGAGGCAGCCCAGTCCATGTCCGTCGGGCAATTGCCGCGCTCGCCGACCACTGAGGGGGTGCGTTGCACGACGTAGAGGTGCTGCGCGTCCTCGGCCAGACGCGGCACGCACTGGATCGCTGTGGCGCCGGTGCCGATCACGGCAACGCGCTTGTCATGCAACCGGGTCATCGGCGTGTCTGTGCTGCCGCCGGTATAGTCGTAGTCCCAGCGGCTAGTGTGGAATACCTTGCCCTTGAAGGTCTTTAGTCCGAGCACGCCCGGCAGTTTGACCCGGTTGAGCGGCCCGCTGCAGTAAATAACGTGTCGTGCCCGCAGCACGTCGTCGCGGTTGGTCGCAACGTTCCACCTGCGGCTGGCCTCGTCCCACGCCATTTCGAGTACCTGGGTCTGGAACAGCGCCTTGTCGTAAAGCCCGAAGTGCGTGGCGATTCGCTGGGAATGCTCGAGCATTTCGGGAGCGAATACGTATTTCTCGGTGGGGGTGGTACCAGTCAATACGAGGTAGGGCAGGTAGATGTAGGATTCGGTATCACACTGTGCGCCGGGATAGCGGTTCCAATACCAGGTGCCGCCAAAGTCCCCCGCTTTTTCGACAATGCGGATATTTTCGATGCCGCGTTTCTGCAATTCGACTGCGGCGATCATCCCGCCGAATCCGCCGCCGATAACCAGCGCGTCGATGTCTTCGACAATCGGATCGCGGGTGAAACCGGGCTCTACGTAGGGATCCTCCGACAAGTGAGCAAAGCGCTCGTCCAGTTCCGCCCACTGCGCGTTCTGTTCGGCACGGAAGCGTTTGTCGCGCTCTTCTGCATATTTGCGCCGGATCGCATCGGCATCGAGAGCAAGCGTCTGGTCCGGCACTGGGCTTGGTCCTTTTAGGTGTCATGTCTGGCTTGTGTCGGTCCGGCATGAATGCAACACATGGCTTCGGGCAAACATAAGTGTGATGGTGGCTGCGAGCGGCGGTCCGGCGTCACGGGGAGACATGCGATGAAGGCCGCAGTTCTGCACGAAGTCGGGCAACCGTTCGTGGTCGAAGATGTCGAACTCGACGGCCCACGAGATGGCGAGGTTCGCATCAGGGTCCAGGCGAGCGGCCTGTGCCACTCCGACTATCACCTCGCGGTCGGCGACAATCCTGTGGTGGTGCCCGCCGTGCTTGGTCACGAGGCGGCTGGTGAAGTCGTGGCGGTGGGCGAAGGGGTGGATGGGCTTGCGCTTGGCGATCTCGTCTCGACCTCGTTCTCCTCGTTCTGCGGACACTGTGCCCAGTGTCAGACCGGGCACAACCATCGCTGCGACACCAAGCCCGAGGGCGTCAACCGCCCGCGCGTCAGCTGGAAAGGCAATCCGGTCTATGCGCTCGCCGGGATCGGCGGCTTTGCCGAGGAGATCGTGGTCCACAAGAACTCGGTAGTGAAGCTGCCCGAAGGCATTCCCGCCGAATGCGCTGCCCTGATGGGCTGCGCAGTGCTGACCGGCGTCGGAGCGGCGCTCAACGGAGCGAAAGTGCGCCCGGGTTCGAGTGTCGCGGTGATCGGCTGCGGCGGCGTCGGGCTCAATGTGGTTCAGGGCGCGCGGATAGCAGGGGCGGCGCAGATCATTGCCGTGGACACAGTGCCGGAAAAGCTGGAGGCCGCGCGCCAGTTCGGCGCGACCGAGACTGTGTCGGCAGGGCCGGATGCGATTGGCGCGGTGCGGGAGCTTTCGGGTGGCGGTGTCGACTATGGCTTCGAGGTGATCGGCCTTCCTGCGACCCTGCTCGAAGCCTATCATATGGTGCGCAAGGGCGGGACGGTCGCGCTGGTCGGCATGCCGAGAAACGATGCAATGATGGACCTGCCCATCGCCAAGCTGATGTTCAACGAGATCCGCATGATCGGCTCTTTCATGGGTAGCTCGCCGTTTCAGATCTTTCTGCCGCAGCTGGCGCGGCTCTATCGCGACGGCAAGCTGTTGCTCGACGAACTGGTCTCGGACCGTATCGGGCTTGGCGATATCAACCAGGGCTATGCGCGCCTTGTCGCAGGCGAGACTCGCCGCAACGTGATCGTGTTCTAATTCCCGCGCATTTCGAGGAATTCCGGCACGACCCAATAGGTCACGACAATCGAAGTCTCGGAATTGCGGAAACCGAAGCCTTCCAAGACAAGGACGCTTTCACCTTCCACCAGCGGCACGGTGCCGGGGCGCGAACGCCAGTAGAGCCTGAGTATCTCGCCGTCCTCGACAATCTCCCAGTCGAAGTCGCCGTTGATCGTCCCGTCGGCACCCAGATACCTGACATTATAGGTGCCGGGAAAGCCGTTTGACGTATCGCCGCGCGCTTCGCCGGTGAGAACCTGCGTGCAGCCGAGTTGTTGGGGTTCGCTCGAAGTGTAGCGCGCCTTGATAAGGCCGGTTTCCACGATCCGGTACTCGACAACCCCGATCGAATTGGTGGTCAGCAATGTCAGCTCTCCCTGTCCCGATCACTGCATCCCGATGCTCTTGTTCACCCGCAGCAATCCGGAGCTTGGCAAAAGCCAGCAACTGGGCCAAGCTGGGCCGGACAGGAGGATGCGATGGGTTACACCGTTGGGGTGGACATCGGCGGCACCTTTACCGATTGCGTCGCCATTACGCCCGACGCGAGGCTGCTCCACGCCAAGACGCTTTCGACCCATTCTGGCGATCCGGGCGAAGGCGTGCTTGACGGGATTGCGATGCTGGCCGGGCTCGATGGCCTGACGGTCGAACAGTTTCTTGCCGAGTGTCTGCGGGTCAGCCACGGCGCGACCATTGGCACCAACCTTGTCGTCGAGCGCAAGGGCGCGCGCACCGGCCTGCTCGCCACCGCCGGCCACACTGAGGCGCTGGCGATGATGCGCGGCGGCGGGCGGACGGCGGGCCTGCCCTACGATCAGATCTTCTCGGTCCATGACACTGCCAAGCCCGAACCGCTGGTCGCACGCGAATGCGTGGGCGCGGTACACGAGCGGATCGATCGCAATGGCATGGTCGTGGCTCATCTCGACGAAGCGGCTGCCCGTGAGACGATCTGCAGGCTGTTCGACGAGCAGGAAATCGAGGCACTGGCTATTTGCTTGCTGTGGAGCTTCCGCAATCCTGCGCATGAGCGACGCCTCGCCGAGATCGCGCGCGAGCTGCGCCCCGGCCTGTTCGTGAGCCTGTCGAGCGAGGTCGCGCCGCAGCTCGGCGAATATGAGCGCACCGTTGCAACGGTCATCAATGCCTATGTTGGTCCGGCTTCCGTGCGGTACCTTCGCGACACAGGCGAACGGCTGGCGGCAAGATCGCTCGCATCGCCTTTCCTCGTAATGCAATCGAACGGCGGCGTCACGCCGGTGTCTGCCGCCGAGCGCAAGCCGCTGGTGACGCTTGATTCCGGGCCTGCTGGCGGGCTTGCCGGAGCCGCATCGCTATCGCGGGCGCGTGGTGACGCCAATGTCATCGCCACCGACATGGGCGGCACCAGTTTCGATGTCGGGCTGGTGGTGGCAGGTGAGCCGGTCATGGCAGAGACGCGCACGCTCAGCCAGTACACCTACCGCACACCGCATCTCGACGTGCGCTCGATTGCTTGCGGCGGTGGCTCAATCGCCTGGGTCGATCCGCATACACGGGCGCTCAGGGTCGGGCCGCATTCGGCGGGTAGTGCGCCGGGGCCGGCGGCTTATGGGCGGGGCGGCACACAGCCAACCGTGACCGACGCCGACGTGGTGCTCGGGCTGGTGCGCGCCGACGGCTTTCTCGACGGACGCATGCCGCTCGATGCGGAAGGCGCGCGGCTGGCCATCGCTCGCCTAGGCGATAAGATCGGCCTTTCGCTCGAGCAGACGGCGGCAGGCATCCTGCAGGTCAACAATGCGGCGGCGGCTAATCTGATCCGTCAGCGAACAATCCAGCAGGGCCTCGATCCGCGCGATTTCACGCTCTATGCCTTTGGCGGCGCGGGGCCGGTCCATGTCTGGGGCTTCACGCGTGAGCTTGGCGTGAGCAAGGCCGTCATCCCGCTGGGCAACGGCGCTTCGACCCTTTCGGCCTATGGCATCGCCACCAGCGACGTTGCGCTTCAGCTCGACAGGGCCTGCGATTTCAGTCTCCCGGTGGCTTCGGACGCCTTGCGGGAGGCGCTTGCCGATCTCGATCGCAGCGCGGATGCGGAGGCCCGCGCGGTCGGTCTCGATCCGGCAACTTTGACGGTCCAGCACGCCTGTCTGCTGCGCTATCGCGGGCAGTTCTTCCAGAGCCTGAGCCTGCCGCTGCCCGATCCTTCGGACAGCGTATTCAACGTCAAGTTGCGCGACGCTTTCGAGCACGAATATGCGCGGCTCTATGGCAAGGGTGCGCTGGTGCTGCTGCAGGATGTCGAATTGTTTGCCCTGCGCACGCGGCTGAGCCGCTGTCTCGGTGCCGGTGTCGCGGCGGACAGTTCCGAACGCCCCGCACCAGCGCCGCAGGAGATGCGCAAGGTGTTCTGGCCGACCCATATGGACTGGGTCGAAACGCCGGTCTGGGATGGCACGCAGTTTGGCAGCGGCGACCGGCTCGCAGGCCCGGGGATCGTCGAATTACCGCACACCAGCGTTGCTATCGCACCGGACCAGTCGCTCGAAGTCGATGCTCTGGGCAATTACGTGGTGCAGGGCGCATGAGCGAGGCGGACCCCAAGGCTCCATCTCCACCGGTCGTGTGGGACGGCGTGGCGCGCAGCTATATGCCGCCAGACAGGCTGGCTATTGACCCCTCCTTGAAGCTGTTCGACGCGCGCGGCGCCAATGTCGATCCGATCACTTTCGAAGTCGTGCGCAACGCGCTCATCAGCGCCAATTTCGAACACGGCGCGCTGCTCGAAAAGCTCTGCACGTCTCCGGTGCTGCTATTCGGGCGCGATTTTCAGACAAGCCTGCTGAGTGCTGATGGAGAACTCGCCTGCATGGGGCCGAACCTGCAGTATTTCGGCAATTCGGCGGCGCGCACTGCGCAATGGACGCTGGAGCGGCGCTCGGCCAATCCCGGCATACGCCCTGGCGACATGTTCTTTTCCAACGACGCCTACGTCGGCAGCCCACACCAGAACGACTGCGTGCTGCTCGCGCCGGTGTTCGTCGGCGGAGAGCTGTTCGCCTGGGTATCGAACATCATCCACCATATGGACGTGGGCGGGTCTGTGCCCAAGCAGAACAGCGGCGCGCGCGAAGTCTGGCAGGAAGCGCCGCTGTTCCCTTCGTTCCGGCTGGTCGAGGACAGGGTGCCGCGCGAGGACCTGCTCGCCATGTTCATTCGTCAGAGCCGGCTGCCGCTGATGATCGAGGCCGATATGCGTGCCGCTATCGCCGCCTGCGAGGCGACCCGCGGCAAGGTCGAGGCGCTGGTGGAGCGATATTCGGCCAGCACCGTCGGCGCTGTACTGGCAGGCGCGCTCGATGCGGGCGAACGCATGTTTCGCTCCCGGCTCGAGACGATCCCCGACGGGTGCTGGAGCCACCGCGTCTATACCGAGGCGGCGGTTCCCGGCGACCGCGCGGCCTATTGCTACCAGATCAACCTGACCAAACGCGGCGGCAGACTGGTGGTAGACAATCGCGGGACAGACCCGCAGGCAGGCGCGATAAGCCTGACTTTCGGGCCGTTCTCGGGCGCGGTGTTTGCCGCGCTGACCTCGCAGCTTGCCGCCGATCTCGCCGGGGTCAATGGCGGGGTCTATCGCTGCGTCGAATTCGATCTCGAACCAGGGCTGCTGTCGAGCCCGAACCATCCCGCACCGATTTCCTACACCGGCGCGGCGCCGGTCGGCGCTTGCATCTATGCGGCGACGATCGCGGTGGGCAAGATGATCTCGTGTAGTCGTGATTCCGAGGTACGCGCGCTGGCGCTCGGGCCGACCATCCCGCACTTCTACACCAACGGTCTGGAGTTCGACCAGTCGGGCGGCGGGCTCGAGCTGTTCAGCTCGCTCGATGGAATGTTCGGTTCGCTGGGCGCGATGCCGCACCGCGACGGCGTTGCGGCGGGCGGGCATAGCTGGATTCCGGAAAGCGTCGCGCCCAATATCGAGAATTACGAGCACCAATCGCCGCTGCTGTTCCTCTATCGCCGCCATCTCGATGCCGGGGCCGAAGGGGCAGGGCGGACGCGCGGCGGCGTCGGCGTGGAGCAGGCCTTCGTACCCTATGGCGTCACGCACGGACGTGCGCCCTCGCACATGAATGAGAGCTTCCCCAAGAGTCAGGGCCAGTGGGGCGGCAATCCCGGTTCGCGCTCGTTCTTCCGTATCCACCGTAACACCGGGATCGCCGGTCGGCTGGCGCAGGGCCAGGTGCCCGAGCGGGCGGAGGAGATCGGCGGCGAGGTGACGCCGCTCGCCTACAAGGGACCGAGTGAGCCGCTAGGGCCGGACGACGTGATCGAATGGGCGACGCCGACCACTGCCGGCTGGGGCGATCCGCTCTCGCGCGATCCGGCAATGGTCGCAGCCGATGTGTCGCGCGGCGACCTGTCGGCCGAAACCGCGTCGCGCGTATTCGGCGTGGTCTTGACGTCCGATGGCGGTGTGGACACTGCTGCCACTGCCACATTGCGCCGGTCGATGCGCGCCGAGCGACTGGGCCTCGAACCCTCGCGCGATCCCGCGGCACACGATGAACTCTGCGACGGGCTGGTCGTGGGCGATGCGCTGGTCCTGCGACATGACTGCTGGGCCTGCCGCTGCGGCAAGGATCTGGGCGCGGCTTCGGCCAACTACAAGGACCGAGCGGTGCTGGCGGAATCACCGGTTCAGCTGCTGGCGCCGGAATTCGTCTCCGACGATCCGGAAATGGCCGACCTCATGGTCCTTCGCCAGTTCCTGTGCCCCGGATGCGGGGTGCGGATCGATACCGAACTGGTCCGCAAGGGCGATCCGGTCCTGCATGACGTCAGGATCGACGAAGCCTGACCCTAGAACGACCTAGGCAATCCAAGATCGTGGGTCGCGACATGCGAGAGGATCAGGTTGGTCGACACCGGCGCGACCTGATAGAGCCGCGTCTCGCGGAACTTGCGCTCGATGTCGTACTCCTCAGCAAAGCCGTATCCGCCGTGGGTTTGAATGCACATGTCGCCCGCCGCGCATGACGCTTCCGAAGCGAGCAGCTTGGCCATGTTGGCTTCCGACCCGCACGGCTCGCCCGCCTCGAAGAGACCGGCGGCACGCTCGACCATGCCGGCCGCCGCCTCGGTCTGCACGTGGGCGCGGGCAATCGGGAATTGTACCCCCTGATTTTGCCCGATCGGCCTGCCGAACACTTCGCGCTCGCGGGCATAGTTGCTCGCGCGCTCGACGAAAAAGCGCGCATCGCCAATGCATTCTGCGGCAATCAGGATGCGCTCGGCGTTCATAGCATCGAGGATATAGCGAAAGCCCTCGCCTTCCTCGCCGATCAGGTTGCGGGCCGGAACCCGCACATTATCGAAGAACAGCTCGGTCGTGGCATGGTTCATCATCGTGCGGATTGGCCGGATTGTCAGCCCATTGCCGACAGCCTCGCGCAGGTCGACGAGCAGGACGGACATGCCCTGCGTGCGCTTCTCGCACTCCTCGCGTGGTGTGGTGCGTACCAGCA
>CAZRVW010000017.1:0-25085 GCA_964603645.1 uncultured Novosphingobium sp.
CAGCCAGGCCTTGAGCCCTTCGCGTTCGCGGTGGATTATCGACGGGTCGGATACTGGCATCTGCTCTGCAATATAGCCTTGCGAGGGCAGCAGCATCAGTTCGCCGCGCATCAGATCGTCCAGCTCTTCATCCGGCAGGATCGCTTCGAAGGCCTGACTGATCGCATCGCGCTCGACATCGCGGGCGCGCTCTTCGAGTTCGCCGTTCACGGCCTTCAGCAGATGGCGAACCACCAGCTTCTGCAAGGCTTCGTAGCGTGCAAAAGGATCGTCGTCCTTGGCGGCGAGGAATACCAGATCCTCGTCCACCTGCTCCACTTCGATGGCGACAGGCGCAGTGAAGCCGCGATTGATCGAGAGCACGGGCGGGCGCAGGTAGCCTTTGAAAGGAAACTCGC
Organism: uncultured Novosphingobium sp.; assembly: GCA_964603645.1. Classification (GTDB taxonomy): domain Bacteria; phylum Pseudomonadota; class Alphaproteobacteria; order Sphingomonadales; family Sphingomonadaceae; genus Novosphingobium. The sequence continues at coordinate 399 of CAZRVW010000017.1, forward strand.
CTTTGGCCTCTTCCAGCACCACCAGCTCTTCGCCGTGATGCTTGCCGATCTCGCGGTCGAACAACGCGATCTTGAGCGGGATCGGCATCGGTTGCTTGTCCGGCTGACCAGGAGTCGCGGGCACTTCCTGTTCGAGCCGCAGGGTCGCAAAGCCGTTCTCGTGGATTAGTTTTGCGGAAACTTTCGGCGTACCGGCCTGCCCGTACCACAGGCGGAATTGTTCAAGGTCGAGTTCGGCGCCGTCCTCGATCGCCTTGATGAAGTCCTCGCAAGTCGCCGCTTCGCCGTCGTGGCGCTCAAAATAGAGGTCGCAACCGGCGCGAAACCGCTCCGGGCCGGCCATGGTGCGCATCATGCGGATGACTTCGGCGCCCTTGTTGTAGACGGTCGAAGTGTAGAAGTTGGAGATTTCCTGATAAGACTCGGGCCGGATCGGATGGGCGAGCGGGCCTGAATCCTCTGGGAATTGCGCGGCGCGAAGTATTCGCACGTCCTCGATCCGCTTGACCGCTTCGCTGCCCATGTCCTGGCTGAACAGCTGGTCGCGCAGCACGGTGAAGCCCTCTTTCAGGCTGAGCTGGAACCAGTCGCGGCACGTGAGGCGGTTGCCCGACCAGTTGTGGAAATATTCGTGGGCGATGACACCCTCGACACCGTCGTAATCCATATCGGTCGCGGTTTCCGGGTCGGCGAGCACGTAGCGCGTGTTGAAGACGTTGAGGCCCTTGTTCTCCATTGCCCCCATGTTGAAATCTGACACGGCGACAATGTTGTAGAGATCGAGATCGTATTCGCGCCCGAAGGTTTCCTCGTCCCATTTCATCGCCGCCTTGAGCGATTCCATGGCGTGCTGCGTGCGGTCCTCGTCGCCGGAGCGAACCCAGATGTTGCAATCCACCGTACGCCCGCTCGCGGTGGTGAAAGTGTCGTGGTTGGCGACCAACTGGCCTGCCACCAATGCGAACAGGTAGCTCGGTTTGGGCCAGGGATCGTGCCACTCGGCCCAATGTGCGCCGCCTTTGCCTTCGCCTTGCGCCGTGCAGTTGCCGTTCGAAAGCAGCACCGGGAACTGGTCCTTGGGCCCTTCCATCCGCACCGACCATGTCGAGAGAACATCGGGCCGGTCGGGGAAGAAGGTAATGCGGCGGAACCCTTCCGCCTCGCACTGGGTGCAGAGCATGCCGTTCGAGGCGTAGAGCCCCATCAGTTGGCTGTTGGCCGCCGGATTGACTGCGGTTTCGATTTCGATGAGATGCTCTTCGCCCGGCAGGTCGATGACCAGATCGGATCCGTCCATGCGCCAATCGTTGACGGTTTTGCCGTCGACTTTCACCGACTGGGCGGCAAGGCCGTCGCCATTGAGGCGGATCGCAGAATCGCCGGTACTGTCTGGATTGCGCCGCACCGACAGTTTCGCCGTGACGGCTGTCTCGTCGAGCCCGAGCGCGAAGTCTAGCGCGATCTCGGGCACCAGCCAGTCGGGAGGGCGATAGTCCTTGCGGCGGATCGTCGTCACATGCGGCGGCACCGCAGCATCGGCAGTTTGCAGATTAAGGGGGGCGGAGGGTTCGCTGGCAATGTCCATGGTGCCCCTTTACCCGTTCGTGTCGAGCGAAGTCGAGACACGTTCGCGCTTCACCTCTCGACTTCGCTCGAGGCGAGCGGATATGGCGACCAAATGCACCGTTTTTTCATCTTCGGTCTCGGCTATTCGGCACGGTGTATTGCCGCGCGGCTGGAGGCGAGCGGCTGGGAGGTGGTCTCGACCGGCACGGAGGGCACGCTGTCGTTCGACGATCATGCCACGGTGCGCATGGCGCTCGCGGATGCTTCGCATGTCCTGTCTTCGGTGCCGCCCGGCGGCGAGGGCAGGGACCCAGTGTTGGAAACCTTTGGCGATGCATTGGCGGGCAAGTGGCTGAGCTATCTCTCCTCAACCGGCGTCTATGGCGACACGGGTGGAGCATGGGTGGACGAATGCGCAGCCACAGGGACGGGTCGTCGAACGGCGCGCAGTCAGTGCGACGAACAATGGCTAGCGCTGGGCGCATGTGCGTTCCGTCTACCCGGTATCTATGGTCCTGGCCGGTCGATCTTCGAGCGCATCCGTGAGGGTCGTGCGCACCGCATCGATTTGCCGGGGCAGGTGTTCAGCCGCATCCATGTCGACGACCTCGCGGCCGGAGTCATGGCTGCGCTTGAGTCGAATGCCCCGTCAGGCGCCTACAACCTTTCCGACGATTTTCCGTGTAGCCAGAACCTCTTGATCGAGGAGGCCTGTCGTCTTCTGGACTTGCCGCTACCGCCTCTCCAATCGCTTGAGGAAGCTCAACTTTCACCGATGGCCCGTGGCTTCTATGCGGAGAATCGCCGCGTCGCCAATGGCAAAGCCAAGCGCGTGCTGGGCTGGCGACCAACCTATCCCGATTTTGTGACAGGGTTATGTGCCCTCAAGGCAATGACCAGCCCTGCCAAAGCGAGCACCGCGCCGGCGACGGCCAGCCACGACCAGTGATAATCCTCGACCACCGTTGAAAACATCATCGCGACGATCACCGTGAGCACGCCGTGATAGGCGGCGCGGCCCGGACCGATTTCGCGCACGAGGGTCCAGTAGAGCGGGAAGGTTACGACTGAGCCGATGATCGCGAGATATAACGCGCCAGCCCAGTAACTTGTGCTTTGCGGGACGACAGGCGGTCCTTCGCTGACCCAGGCGATCGACGCATCGAACAGCGTGCCGTAGAGCATTGCCCACGCCAACAGGCTTGGCAGCGGCACCGATCGGCCTACCTCGCCTGCCTGGATGACGCTTGCGATTGAAGCGCCAACCATCGCAAGTACGCCGAATAGCGCGCCTAGAGGAACGTCCTTGCCCAGTTGCGCGGCCTGCGCCTCGTTCACGATTAGCAGCGTGATTCCGGCAATTGCGACCGCACTTCCAACTAAAAAGCGCGGCGTGAACCGCAGCCCCAGAAGCCAGCGCCCGAGCAGGGCATTGGGCACGATCAGCAGCGAGAGCATCACCGCCACGATGCCCGTAGTCAGGTGGAGTTCGGCATGATAGACAAACACATAGTTGCAGCAAAACTGGAACATGCCGATCGCCATGGCTAGCAGGTGCGCCTTGCGATGCAGGAATAGCGACGCGCGCAGCACCACGGCCAGAATGAATGCGCCCAGCGTTGCCGGAGCAAAGCGCCAGACCACCGACCATACTGGCGGCGCCGTCTCGATCTGGTCGGCGATCACCACCCAGGTCGATCCCCAGATGAGCGAAATCGTCAGGAACGGGATCACCACGCGCGGACGCAAGAGCGCATGCGGCGAAGCCTCGCTCATAAGTTGGCGATCGCGCTTGCCAGCGCCGCGACATGCTCCTCGCGCGTATTCCACGCAGTGACGATCCGTGCGGCGTCCTCGCCCCAATCATGGAAGCCGAATCCTTGCTCACGCAGGGCTGCCTTCTCATCGGGCGAGAGGTGCAGGAAAATCTCGTTGGCCTCGACTGGATGCATCAGCCTTTCGGCCACGTTGCCACTCAGTTGCGATGCGCTTTCGTTGGCGGTGCGCGCGTTCTCGAGCCACAGATCGTCCTCGATCATCGCCAGAATTTGCGCGGCGAGGAAGCGGCTTTTCGATTGCAGGTGCCCGGCGCGCTTGCGCAAATAGCGCACGCGATGCGCCTTGTCCGGATCGAAGAAGACGATGGCTTCGGCGTTAATCGCGCCGTTCTTGACCATGCCGAAACTCAGCGCATCGGCGCCGTGGCAGGCCTCGCGCGGGGCACAGCCGAGGAAGGCGACGGCATTGGCGAAACGGGCGCCATCAATGTGCAAGCCGAGCCCGCGCTCACGGCAAAGTTCTGAAATCGCTCGTAATTCCTCAGGTCGATAAGCGCAGCCGTATTCGCTCGCTTGGGTGACGGAAAGTGCGTGCGGTTGGACCTGATGAACATCATCCCGGATCGGATCGATCAGCTTGGCGATGGCGGCGGGCGTGATTTTCGCATGGTCGCCATCGACCAGCATCAATTTGGCGCCATGCAAGTAAAAGCCCGGGGCGCCGCCTTCGTCCACCTCGATATGGGCTTCGTGGTGGCACACCACACCACCCTCGGGACGAACCATCGAGGCCAGCGCGAGGCAATTTGCGGCAGTCCCGGTCGCGACCCACAATGCTGCGCAAGGCACGCCAAACAGCGCGCTCATCGCCGCGTCTAGTCGCTGGCTCAGTGCGTCTTCGTCATAGCCCATGTCCATGGCATCGGCCTTGCGCATCGCTTCCCAGACGCTGGGATGGGCACTCGCCGCATTATCGGAATGGAACTGCATTGCGTTTGAAGCGATGATGAGGGCATGACCCGGCGTCAAGCAAAGGATGAGGAATGAGCGAGGTTACCATCACCCGTCACGAGAGCGGCAATGCAGGCGAATACCATGCTCACGTCGCGGGCAGCGATCACATCGGTCGCCTGACCTGGGTCGAGCATGACGGTGTACGCGTGGCCGAGCATACGCTGGTGCCGCCGCCGATCGGTGGGCGCGGCATAGCCGCGCAGTTGGTCGAGGCGCTGGTTTCCGATGCGCGCGAGGAGAATTTCATGGTGAAGCCGGTGTGCTCTTACGTGGTCGCCAAGTTCGACGAACATCCCGAATGGGCCGACGTGCGGGCGTAAAAGGTCAGTCGAAGCCGTTGGCCAGGAAAGCCTCCGCCAAACCGGTGAGCATCGCAGCACCGCGCGGCATTACTGTCTCGTCGAGCATCATCCGCGTCGAATGAATGCCGCAGCATTGGGTCCAATCCTCGCCGGCGTGACTGGCACCGAGGAAAAACATCGCGCCGGGAACCTTTTCAAGCACATAAGAGAAATCTTCCGCGCCCATCAATGGGTTTTCGAGCGCGAGAAAGCTTTCGGGACCGAACAGCGAGCCAGCGACTCGTTCGCCCAGATCGACTGCGCGGCCATCGCAGACGGTGACAGGAAATCCTTCGACCAGATCGATATCGCACGTGAGGTTATGCGCGCCTGCTATCCCCGCTGCAATCAGCTGGACATTGTCGCGCAGCCGCTGGCGGCTCTCAGGCGAAAGCGACCGCATTGTGCCTTCGATCTCGGCGCTGTCGGGTACGACGTTAAACGTGGTTCCCGAGCTGATTCGCGCAACCGTCAGCACCGCCGGGTCGAACACGTTGAACTTGCGGGTAATCATTGCTTGGAGCGCCATGACGATCTCGCAGGCCACGGGCACCGGATCGAGCGTCTCGTGCGGGAGCGAGGCATGGCCGCCGCGTCCTCTGACGGTAATTGTGAACTGGTCCGCCGACGCAAGCAATGGCCCGGCCTTGCCGCCGAAGGTCCCGTGCGGCGCGTTGGGGAACACATGGAGTGCGAAGGCCGCATCGGGCAGCGGGTCCAGCAGTCCGTCGTCGAGCATGAAGCGCGCACCATGGTGGCCTTCCTCGCCCGGCTGGAACATGAGCAGCACTTCGCCTTTTAGCGTTTCGGCCCGCTTCGCCAGCAGTTCCGCGGCGCCAGCCAGCATAGCAGTGTGCGCATCGTGGCCGCAGGCATGCATCGTACCAGGTATTTGGCTGGCAAATTCCAGCCCGGTCTCCTCGGGCATCGGGAGAGCATCCATGTCCCCGCGCAGCAGAACGCGCCGCCCTTCACCCGCTCCGCCTTTCAGCACGGCCACCATGCCGCTTGTCGAGGAGCCTTCGCGCCATTCGAGCGGCAAGTGGGCAAGCGCCATGCGCACTTTGTCGCGGGTCTTGGGGGTGTGCAGCCCAAGCTCGGGCTCGGCATGGATCGCGCGACGCAAGGTGACCAGTTCCCCGGAAATGGCCTTGGCATCGTCGATCAGGTTTTCGTGCAGCATTCCCTGAGACTAGCCTTGAGAGGCGCGCTGCTCCAGCACCATTTGGGCGACCTCGTAGGTTCGCTCATTATCGACATCGACCGCCTGAGTGCCGTCAGCCTGGACAATTGCGCGAAGGTTGACGCCGAAACGCTTCGATATGCGCCGCGCTGCGCCCTCGATGCCGATCAGCTTGAACCGGAACAGCAGGATATTGAACAGCCCGAAGGCAGTGATGAGCCGCTTGGGATTCTTCATGAACTGCCCGCCTTCACGAAAGGCTTCCGCTGCGCGCAGGGCATGGTGGCTCGCCAGACCATACAGATTGCAATTGGCATAGCCTTCGTCCGCCAATTCGTAGAATCCGCGCTGTGCCTGTAGGTGAACGGCCTGGACCGCGCTCTTGGTCGCAACGTTCATCGCCGCATCGTGCGTGGAAAGCGCATCGAGCGTCGCCCTGAATGCCTTGCGGGTCAGCAGGACGTTGTCTGCCGTCGTCACGATGAATGGCGCCTCCTGCCCCCCGGTGCCAAGGATCACGCTTTCGACGATGTTCTCCGACGATGCCACCAGATCGACCGGCATACCGGCTTCACGATATGGCGCGAGGATCGGATCGAGCGCTTCTTGCCCGTCGGGTTCGACCATCACCCGCACGCGGGTCACTTCGGGGCACCGGGCGAGCACGTCCATGACATGGACGATCAGAGGCTTGCCCACAATCGGTACCAGGCACTTGTGGCTCACGCCAGCGCGCACCGCGAGGGGATTGACCACGCCGGTGCGCTGGGCAGCAAGGACAATGACCGTGCAGGAAGAGGTATCTGTCATGGCTGCATCAATCCATGGCGCAAGAGGCTTTCTGCGATGATTGTCTCGATCAGTTCCTCCTGGCTCCATCCCAGAAGTTCAGCCGAACGGCCATAAACCTTCTGTGACCACAAGTTGCACTGTAGATTGACCTCAAGCAAGTTTACCTCGCCGGTTGCTTCGTTGAAGCGGAACTCGAACCGGCCGAAATCGAACGGCCGGAAAATCTCCACCAGTGTCAGCGTGTGTGCGCGGATCGTTTCCCAGGCTACGTCGCCTTCGAACGGGACGAGCGTATAATTGTGCTCCCTCGGCCTGAGATCTCGCTTATCCTCATGCGTGCGCAGGTAGGCAGGGTCGGCCTGCTTGAACAGCATGGGCGGCATAACAAAGGGTTCGCCCCCGAGGGTCAGGACCGGCACTTCGACATCGCTGCCGTTCATGAACGGCTCGACGATCGCATCATAGCCTTCTGCATGGATGCCAAGCACGGCTTTCCGGACGGTCTGCCAATCGTGGGCATCGCTGATCCCCCAGCTTGCCGATGAATTGTTGGGCTTGATGACGAGGCGATCCGCCTTGGGGCAGATCGCTTCCTCGATGGGTGCGCCAGCTCGATAGATTGCCCAGTCGCAGGTCGGAACGCCTCGCGTGCGCGCTTCCAGCTTGGTAAGGTGTTTGTCGTCGGCAAGGCCGCGCAGAATGGGATTGGCACCGAGATAGGGTGCGCCGAGCCGTTCGCACAGGAGCGGGCACAACATCTCGGAATTGAAGAAACCGCCGCGATTGAGCATCGGCCAGACGAAGTCCACTCTCGGATCGGTGAACAGGATATCGAACGTTGTCGCTACCTGCAGCTTGTCGAACAGACCTTCGAGGATCACGCGCATTTCATGGTGATAGGGCGAGTGATTGCCGTCCATCTCGTCGAGACCGCCGCCGCCGAGCGCGTGTTTGGCGATAAACAGTAACTTCAGATCGCGCCGGGCGGCCTGGGACAGTTTGCTCGGAGCGGTCATGGTCTATCCTGCCTTGCCGGGATCGCGCATGATACCGGCCACTTGCCGCGCTCCCATAACGGCTCTAGGAAACTTCGCAATTTCCTTGTTCGTGCAGCGCCGCGAAATTGCGCGGTCGCTTGAACGCAGGTGCGCAGGTTTCCTTGACCCTGATTCTTGACACCAGCTTCCGCGATTGGATGACACGGGGAGGCGACGCGCGGATCGTGCTTGATCCCGCGACCGGCCTGAACCGTTATTCGAGCGCTCCGGTCCCACGCGATGTGCTTGCTTTCGCGTCCTCGACCGCCAACGACCTTAGCCATGATGCCGAGGCCTGGTTGCGTGGGCGCTTTGCCGATGGCGCGTCCCACCTTGTCGAGGGCGCGGCCTATGCCGCCTGTCTCGATGATATGCGCGAGACGATCCGAGCGGCCTATGAGCTTGAATCAGACATAGACGTGTTCTTCGCGCCTTCAGGCACAGATCTGGAATATGTCGGACTGCTCGCCGCGGCCGGACGCAGGCCGGGCGGTGTGGTGAATCACTTGCTCGGCGCAGACGAAGTGGGCTCGGGTTGCATTCACAGCGCGGCGGGTGCCTTCTTTGCGCAGGAAACGGCGCTGGGGGCTGCGGTATTCCCCGGTCAGCGGGTGGCCGGGCTCGGAGACGTGTCCATGGCCGACACGCCGGTGCGCTGCCAAGCGGGACAGCCGCAAGAAAGCCGCCTGGTTGCGGCCGATTTCGCAAAGTCGATCGAGAAGAGCCTGGCGGCAGACCGGTTCCCGCTGGTGCATGTGGTCCACGGCTCCAAGACCGGGCTGGTACTTCCGCATCTCGACGACGTCGATGCCCTAAGGGCGAGGTTCGGCGACCAGGTCTGTTTTGTCGTGGACGCCTGTCAGGCCCGGATCACCAGTGATGCTATCCGAGCTTATCTGTCGCGTGGCATGATCGTGTTCGTGACCGGTTCGAAATTCATGGGCGGCCCGCCATTCAGTGGATTCGCGCTCCTGCCATCTGGAATTGTCTCTCGCGCGGCGCCGTTGGCACATGGAATGCGGCAGGTGTTCAGGCGGGCGGAGATTCCCTCTGGGTGGCCGGGCAGGGAAATCTGCAAAGATTCCGGCAATCCGGGCCTCGCTTTGCGGCTCAGCGCATCACTGTTCGAGCTGGAACGGTTCCAGGCTCTGCCGCTCGAGCGAGTTGTCCGCGTTGTCAGGGCCTTTAGATTGGCCACTGACAGGCTTGCCAGCCTGCTGGACGTGCGCAAGGTCGCAAGCGCCCTGTTGGGTGAGGTCGACAAGCCGACCGGTCACCACATCGAGATGCGAACACTCGTAACGTTGGATCTATGTCATGCAGGCGATGGCAGCCTGGTCAGGCTCCTTGCACTTGAAGATGGCGGACGCATCCATGCCGCTCTGATCGCCCAAGGCATCAGGCTCGGCCAGCCTGTTCGCTGCGTAAGGTTATCCGGCAATCGCTGGGGCGCGACGTTGAGGATTGGCTTGTCGATGCCGCAAATCGTCATGCTCGACGCGCTTGACGATAAGGCGCTTGAGCAATGGTTCGGCGACCGAACCGGACGAATCGGCGAGGCGCTACACCCGCATCTGGTCGGCTGACAGTTCGCCTGGCTCTTTGCGCATCGCCGCGCTTGCCCCTTGTCGCGGTGCCGCCAAGCGTGCACATCGCTGGCGGGGATAGGCCGGCAGGACGAAAGACAGCCCAACTTGATTGCGCTCATCCAGAAAATCAGGAACGCGCCGCGAGCGGTCGTCTCGGTATTCCAGAATTTCGGCTGGATGCTCTCGGCGCGCGTCCTGGCGGCCGTCTTTTCGCTCATCTATTTGGCGATCATAACTCGTTCGCTCGGCGTGTCGGGCTTTGGCAAGTTTGCGCTGATAACCGGCGCAGCCCAGTTCCTTGCCAATCTACTGGCGTTCCAGACCTGGCAGATCATCGTCCAGTACGGCGTCGTGCATGTCGAGAACAGCGACGGCAACCGGCTGGCACGCCTCTATCGCGCAGCGATTGCCCTCGACCTGATGAGCGCACTGGTCGGGATTGGCGCTTCAGCATTGATCCTTCACCTCTTCGCCGATGCCCTTGGCATAACGCCCACCCTCGCGCGCGCCACGCTGATCTTCAACATCATCATGCTGATTTCGGTGCGCTCGACGCCGATCGGCATTCTGCGCCTTCACGACCGCTTCAACCTTGCGGCAGCGGCCGACGCTGCGACACCGACGCTGCGACTGATAGGTGCTGTCGGCGCGGCGTTTGTCCATCCCAAGCTACAGGGTTTCCTCATTGCGTGGGCCATCGCTGAACTGCTGACTTTCGCGGCGCACTGGTATGCCGTTCACCGGATCGGCGAATTCCGGCCGATCCTGCGCCGGGGCAGCGGCCTTGGCAGGGTCTTCGCGGACAACCCGAACATCGTGCGCTATTCGCTCACTTCGAATTTCAGCCAGACGCTGTTCATGTCGGTCAAGCAGATCCCGCTGCTCATGGTCGGCGGACTGACCGGCACGGCAGCGGCGGGCGCTTTCAGGCTTGCCGCGCAGCTCAGCCGCTCACTGACAACTGTCTCGCAGATGATCGCAAGGGCTGCATTCCCGGAAATCGTGCGCGCCGTGCGTAGCCAAGGCGCGCGCAGTCTCGACACAATGATCGGCCATTCGTTCCGGGTGGCTGCTGCGGTCGGGGCGGTGGTCTTCGTTCTCGCGGTGCTGTTCGGCCAATTGCTGCTTGAGGCCATTGGCGGCAGCGATTTCGGCCGGGCCTATGTCAGCCTGCTGTGGTTGACGGGCGCTGCCTGCATCGATCTCGCCATCGTCGCGTTCGAGCCGACAATCATGGCCGCTCAACGCGCCCACTTGCTGTTTCTTGCCCGGCTGGCGGCGACCGCGCTTCTGGTCGGTTGCGCGATCCTGCTCGAGCCGGGGATGGGCGCGGACGGGGTGGCGGCGGCGGTTCTGGCCAATTCGATCGGTCAGGCCGTGCTGCTCGGAGCCATCATGCAGCGCATCATGCGTAAACGCGAAAAGGCCGCAATTCCGCCGGTGTGAGCGCTTTCGCACCTCAACGGATTGGCGAAAAAGCTGGATTCGTTGAGGTAAGGGCGGCTAGGGGCAGCAGGATGACTGGCCGGATTTCCACCTTTGACCGTCTGGTTGAGACGGCGGCGCGGCCTGGAGGGACGCTGTCCAGCGCGGGCGTCAGTGGTTCGCGTGAATATCTTGCCAGCCCGCTGGTGGGCTTGATTCGCAATCCGCGCAGTCACCGCAACAAGGGGCGCGATGCTGCGCTGGCTGGCCGGACGGACGTATTGCTAGCAGAGCCTCGCACTCGCGAGGAGATTGAAGACGCGCTCGCCCGCTTCGCCGAAGCCGGGATCGACATGCTGGCCATCAGTGGCGGCGATGGAACCGTGCGCGACGTCTTGACTCGCGGTGCGCCGCTCTTCGGGCAGAAGTGGCCTTTCGTTTCGATTCTTCCCCAGGGCAAGACGAACGCGCTTGCGCTCGATCTTGGCGTCACTCGCCGCTGGACGCTCGATGAGGCGGTCATGGCCGCAAGACGTGGTCGGATCGTTGTTCGCCGACCGCTCGTCGTCGAGGACGGCACCGGCCGTCAACGTGACCGCTGGGGCTTCATCTTTGGTGCGGGCGTTTTCAATGCCGCGATCGACGCGGGCCAGGTGGCGCACCGCTTTGGGGCCTTCCAAAGCTTTGCGATCGGCGTGACCGCCGCATTTAGCATGGCACAAGCCCTGTTCGGTTTCGGTCGCTCACAATGGCGCAACACGTCGCGCATGAAGTTTACGGATGTCACTACCTGCGAGGCCCTACCGCATAGCGCATTCGGTGAAGCCGACAGGCGCTTTATCACGGGGTTCACAACCTTACGCCGTTTCCCGCTCGGCATGAAGCTGCTTGCCGGTGTCGAGGATCGGGGTTCGATCGGCTATTTCCTCGTCGATGCGCCGCGCCGTCGCGCGCTTGCACTCGTGCCGGCGGCGGCAATGGGCTGGCACGGCCCTGCGTTGGCGCGCTTCGGCCTGCACCGTGGTGGCGGCGAGGCCTTCGATGTCGTTCTGGACGATGGCTTCATCCTCGATGGCGAGCGGTTCCCGGCCGGCGCATTTCGCATTTCCGCAGGGCCGGAACTGCAGTTCGTCACCTCGTGAATCTCAACGAGATTGCCCTGCGCTCTCGTGTTGCGCAGGGAATCGCTCGTCCGGTCAATCCGGCCGTCCAGGCCTTCGCGGAGAAGCTCGCGCAAGAGGCAGGAGCACTTGCAGCGCTGTTTTACGGCTCGAACCTGCGCACCGGCGAGCTGGACGGCGTCCTCGACTACTATCTGTTGCTGCCCGGCCCACCCGAGCGCGGATTATGGCCGCGTGTGAGCTACCATGAATGGACGTTCGAAGGCGCCGATCTGAGAGCGAAGGTGGCGACAATGTCGCTCGCGAAATTCGCCGAGGCGGCCGGGGGAAGTCTTCTCGACGCCACTATCTGGGCGCGGTTCGTTCAGCCGTGCGCAGTGGTGTGGAGCGTAGGCGAAGCGGTGCGAGAGAACGTTGTCGAGGCGCTGAGCGAAGCGATCAAGGTTGGCGCGCGGCTTGCAGTCGCCGTGGGCCCTGCAAGCGGCACCGAGAAGGAATACTGGACCGCGCTGTTCGAGGCGACCTACGCGGCAGAATTCCGCATGGAGACGACAAGTCGCGCCCACTCGATCATCGAGCTGAACGCCGCCCACTTCGATGGCATGCTGCCCATGGCGCTCGATGCGGGTGGGATTGCTTATCGCGCGACCGGACCCAGCCTCTCGCCCAGGCTGTCGACCGCAGCGCGTCGTGCGACGCGCAGGTGGTGGGGTTTGCGGCGTCTGGCGGGAAGACCGCTCAACCTGATCCGGCTGGTGCGCGCAGCTTCGACTTTCGAGGGCGCAGCTCGCTATGCTGCATGGAAGATCGAACGCCATACTGGCGTGCCAGTAAAAGTCACACCGTGGCGGGAGAAGCACCCGGTGCTCGCTGCTCCGGCGGTGATGTTCTCGGTCTGGCGCGCTCTGCGCAAATAAGCCCGATCACATGTAGCGCATCTGGATGCGGATCGACTTCACGCCTTCGCCTACGGAAAATGCCGTCTTCTTGTAGCTCGGCTTTCCCAAATTGAAGATATTGATGCCCGGATTGTTCGACATGGCGCCGCCATCCTTGGTGATTTCCGTGCTGCCATTGCCGTTGGCATCGTGACGTACGGCAATGCCATAGGTGCCGGCTTGCGGGACCGGCATGCAAAACGTCATTGTCCCGGCGCGTGCGGGTGCTTCGATCCGGTTCAGCCAGCGGCCTTTCGCCAGCCATTCCTCTGCGGTCGCGCGGTAGCTCTGCACCCGCACCTTGCCCTGTGAGGACTTGATACCATCGACTGTTACCATGACTGCCGGACCGGCTTCGGAGTGGCACTTGCTCATGTCGTTGCCGATCTTCTGCCGATACTGGGCGAGGGCAGGAGCCGTGGTCGCCATACTAAGCGCACCAAGCGCGAATCCAGTCATGGCCAAGGGCCGACGGGCGTGTGAGAGGAATGCGTAAGTCGATCTCGTCATCGGAATCCTGTTGCGTTGTCTTGGGGTAGTGCGCGCGGACAAAGGGTGATCGCGCTTGTCCCCGATTTCAAGGGGTGCCTCAATGTTGGACCATTCTCTAGGGTTCAAGCGCTGAACTCACCGTGAATTGCCGAAAGATTGCGTGTTCATGCGGCTTGCCGCTTCCGACGCCTCGCGCTGTCGCAAAAATGCCATTCAGCATGTGGAAAAGGCGAAGGTGCTCCTTGTCGCGCGAGTCGGCGATACGTAGTCGCTGATTATCAGGAGTGTCAGACCCCGCACTATGCTAGCCCCGCTTATCTCGCCGTCGATTCTGTCGGCCGATTTCGCGAAACTGGGCGAGGAAGTGCGTGCTGTCGATGCCGCCGGCGCGGACTGGATCCACGTTGATGTCATGGACGGCCATTTCGTGCCCAACATCACCATTGGTCCGGCCGTGGTTAAGGCGCTGCGGCCGCACACCGCCAAGCCCTTCGACGTTCATCTAATGATTTCCCCCGTCGACCCATACTTGGAAGAATTCGCCGAAGCGGGTGCAGACATCATCACAATCCATCCCGAGGCCGGGCCGCATGCGCACCGCACCGTCCAGGCGATCAAGGCGCTCGGCAAGCAAGCCGGGATCTCGCTCAATCCGGCGACGCCGGCCAAGATGCTCGACTACCTGATCGACGAGATCGATCTCGTGCTCGTGATGAGCGTAAACCCCGGCTTCGGCGGGCAGAGCTTCATCGCCAGCCAGCTTCGAAAGATCGAGGCGGTGCGCAAGATGATCGACAAGTCGGGCCGGGAAATTCGCCTTGAAGTCGATGGCGGGGTCAATGCCGAAACGGCGAAACAATGTGTCGAAGCCGGTGCGGACGTTCTCGTCGCCGGTTCGGCCACCTTCAAGGGCGGGCCCGATCGCTACGCCGCCAATATCGCAGCGCTGAAGGGGCGGGGCTAGCACTGTGGCGGACAGCACCTTCTCCGATCTGGCGGCGCGCGAGTTGATCGAGGATGATGCCTCCGGTGTGCCCCTGACGTCGACCGAGCAGGGCGAAGAGGCCCTGATTCTCGCCAATGGCGCGCCGATGCGATCCGACGAAGCATCTGAAAGTACGGTTTCCCACGAGGTCATCGAACCGGGCCGTGCTCTCGCTATTGCTGACTTCCCCGCAATCACTGTCAATCCTGCCGAACGTTTTATTCGCATGGCCTATCGCCTGGGTATTCCTGGCTCGATGCTGTCGATGCCAGTCGGCAAGAAGGTCGGGCCGCGCTTGCTGGCGACGGTCACCAACCCGCTGGCGGGCGATCGCGCTTCGGGCATTGCGCTAAGAGCCGGGCATTTCCTCGTTCATGGCGTGAAGTCGCCAATCGCTCAGGTCGACTTCGTCGGCGCGGCGAGGATGACGCCCCCGCTGGAGCGAGTGGTCCATTCCTTCGAATGGTTGGCCGATCTCGATGCCTGCGCACCGCGCGAGGAGGCCGCGCCGGTTGCGGAGCGCATCCTGGCGGCTTGGCTCAAGGCCAATTCGAAGCCGCCATCGCGGCCCCGCAAAGGTGCGGCATGGACTGTTGGTCATAGCGGCGCCCGCCTGCTCAATTGGCTGGTCCATGCCCCGCTAATCCTGTCGGGCGTCGACCGCACTTTGCGGTCGAGCACGCTGGGAGCAATCTCCGAGACCGCGCGCTGGCTCGACCGTAACGTTGGCAAGGCCGAAGATCGGCATGCCGAAGCCATCGGCTGGAGCGCGATCGTCGCGGCCGGCCTGCTGATGCAAGGCGGCCGTCCACGCCGGCTATATGGTGAAGCTGGGCTGCTGCGTGCGATCGGCGAGGCGATTGGCGATGATGGCGGTGTTCTCTCTCGAAGCCCGGTGGCGCAGATGGAAGTGATTGCCTCGCTGGTGAAACTGCGCGCCTGCTACGAGGCGACGCGGCGCGAGCCGCCCGATGCGATTGAGGAGATGCTTTCGCTGTTGGTGCCGCCGCTGCTCGCGCTGGGCCATGGTGACGGATCGATGGGGTCATGGCAGGGCGCCTGGGCCATCCCGGCAGGCACGGTTTCAGCGCTGGTCGAAGCGAGCCGCGTTCGAACCCGACCGCTGCGCGAGGTACGCCAGTGGGGGTTCCAGCGGGTTACGGCCGGCAAATCCGTTCTGCAGATGGACGCAGCTCCGCCACCCATGCGGCGCCATGCCCGCTATGGCTGTGCATCGACGCTCGCATTCGAGTTTTCGGCGGACGGTCAGCGCATTGTTGTCAATTGCGGCGGGGCGGCCTGCGCAGGCGGGATCGTGCCAGTGCGCTTGGAACAAGGTCTGCGCGCCACCGCTGCGCATTCCACGCTCACTCTCGACGACGCAAATTCCACCGCCATTCTCATCAACGGCGGCATTGGCCACGGCGTCACCGAGGTTGAATTCGAACGCCGGGAAATGGAGATCGAGGGGCAAGGCCCGGCGACCCGGATCGAGGCAAGCCACAACGGCTATGCCGCGCGTTACGGGCTCATGCACCGCCGTATCCTGATTGCACGAGCCGACGGCAGCGAGCTGCGCGGCGAAGACCTGCTGGTGCCGTCCGGACGCAAGGGCAAGCGGGGCAAGGTCGGCTATGCAATCCGCTTTCATCTTGGTCCCGACGTCGAAGCGCGTCTTTCGGACGACGGGCAGGGCGCCGGGCTTGCGCTCGCCGACGGCAGCTACTGGCAGTTTCGTGCGGGCGAAGGCGAGGTGGTCATCGAAGAAAGCTTGTGGGTCGATGGCAGCGCCAAGCCCGTTCCGGTCCAGCAACTCGTTATCCAGGGCCTGGTCTCGCGCGGCGGCGGCAACTTTTCCTGGCTGCTGAAAAAGATGTCTTAAAGCTGCCCGCGATCGGCTTGTCTGGTCAGCCCCTGCTGATTAACAGACCCGCATTGTCTATGCTGGAGCAGACTTTTCCATGACAGATTCCGTACCCGTCAAGCGCGCGCTTCTCTCCGTATCGGACAAGGAGGGCCTGACCGAGCTTGGCGCAGCGTTGGCCGCGCGCGGCGTCGAGCTGGTTTCTACCGGCGGCACTGCCAAGGCGCTGCGCGATGCAGGGCTGGAGGTTCGTGACGTATCAGAACTCACCGGCTTTCCCGAAATGATGGACGGGCGAGTCAAGACCCTGCACCCCATGGTCCACGGCGGGTTGCTGGCGGTGCGTGACGAGCCTGAGCACACGAAAGCCATGGAGGAGCACGGGATCGGGGCGATCGATCTGGTCGTGGTCAATCTCTATCCCTTTGAGAAGACCGTGGCGGGCGGGGCCGACCGGGACACGGTGATCGAGAACATCGACATCGGCGGGCCATCGATGGTGCGTTCGGCGGCGAAGAACCACCGTTATGTTGCCATCGTCACCGACCCGGCAGACTATCCCGCACTGGTGACCGAACTGGACGCCAATAGCCTCGCGACGCGCTTCGATTTCCGCAAGGCGATGGCGGCCAAGGCCTTCGCGGCCACTGCCGCCTATGACTCCGCGATTTCGAGCTGGTTCGCTTATGCCGACCAGGGACTTAAGTTCACGCCGCGCCGGATCGTGGCGGCAAAACTGGCCGATACGCTTCGCTATGGCGAGAATCCTCACCAGGAGGCAGCGCTCTACATTCCCGAAGGGCCACAGGTGTTGGGTCTGCCGCAAGCCGAGCAAGTGCAGGGCAAGGAACTGTCGTACAACAACTACAACGATGCCAATGCCGCGCTCGAGCTGGTGGCGGAATTTGCCGGCGGCGAGCCGGCCATCGTCATTGTCAAGCATGCCAATCCCTGCGGCGTCGCCCAGCGCGCTTCCCTGCTGGATGCGTGGGAAGAAGCGCTTGCCTGCGATTCGGTCTCGGCCTTTGGGGGCATCGTTGCCAGCAATGTGCCGCTCGATGGACCGACCGCCGAGGCGATCTGCAAGATCTTTACCGAGGTTGTCGTCGCTCCCGATGCGGACGAGGCGGCCAAAGCAGCCTTTGCCAAGAAGAAGAACCTGCGCCTGCTGCTGACGCAGGGCTTGCCCGATGCGAGCAGACCGGGACAGACCATGGCGCTGATTGCTGGCGGTCTGCTGTTGCAGGATCGCGACAACGGACATGTCACGTCCGACATGCTCAAGGTCGTCACAAAGCGTGCGCCAAACGATCAGGAACTGAGCGACCTGCTGTTCGCCTGGACCGTTGCCAAGCATGTGAAGTCCAATGCCATTGTTTATGTCAAGGACGGCGCGACTGCAGGGATCGGGGCAGGCCAAATGAACCGGCGCGATAGCTCGCGCATTGCGGCAATGAAGGCGCAGGAGGCAGCGGAAGCGATGGGCTGGAGCGAGCCGCGCACCAAGGGCAGCGCGGTCGCCTCCGATGCCTTCTTCCCCTTTGCCGATGGGCTGATGGCGGCAGCCGAAGCGGGCGCGACCGCAGTGATACAGCCGGGCGGCTCGATCCGCGATGAAGAGGTTATCGCCGCTGCAGACGAGGCCGGGCTAGCCATGGTGTTTACGGGGATGCGCCACTTCCGGCATTGAAACATCGCAGCGCGTTAACCGTTCGTCGCAAGCAATTCTCGTTTTGCCGCGATGGTGCAGCGCACAACAAAATGTTCACTAAGTGGCAAGCGTCCGTCGGGCAGGTCCGACGAAACGCACCAAGTCAATCGCGACAGGCCAGCGAAAGTTTACCCTGCCATGGGATTGTTCAAGTCCGACCTCTATCGAATGTTTGCCATCGGGTTTGCCGTAGGCACGCTGTTTGTCTTTTCGACGATCGAAACTGGTGTGGGTGAGCGGATTGCCAATGGCGTGGTCCCCGTTGTCGAGGCCCAATCGGCGCAGTGATACGCTCTGGCCGCCTGCGCCGGACCATTTTTGCCTTAGCCATCCTGCTCGTCGCCAGTGCTTGCCAACAACAGGCCGTGGCGTCTGAAAGAATTGTTGCTGCGCCAGAGGCAAAGCTCCGGGCCGTAGAGAAACCCGGTCTCAAGAAGGCGATCTTCGCCGGGGGCTGCTTCTGGGGCATCGAGGGCGTTTTCAGCCATGTCAGAGGCGTGAAAAGTGCGGTCTCGGGTTATCATGGCGGCGCGAAGGCAACGGCCGACTACCGCAAGGTAAGCTCTGGCGGGACGCGCCATGCCGAAGCGGTGAAGGTCATCTACGATCCTTCGGTTGTGCGCTACGACCAATTATTGCGGATATTCTTTTCGGTCGGCGCCAATCCGACACTCAAGAATCGGCAGGGGCCTGACGTCGGACCGCAGTATCGAGCGGCGCTGATTCCGCTAGGCGCGGAACAGCAGAAGGTCGCTGCCGCCTACCTCGCGCAAATGGCCAGATCGGGTGTCTGGGACAAGCCGATCGTCACGCGGACCGAGCGTTACAAGAGGTTCTACGCGGCCGAAGTCTACCATCAGGATTTCATGGCGAAGAATCCCAAGCACCCCTACATCCGCAGGTGGGACGCGCCCAAGGTGCGCGGTCTGTCGCGGCTGTTCCCGAATCACTACCGCAAGGCCTTTAAAAGGGGCTGATTGCGTCTTGTGCACATGGCGGGCATAGTGCCGATCATGGGCGAGCACAGACATCTCGAACATTCAGGCAGCAACCTTGTGGCAGCGGCGCAGGCCTCGTTCTGCGAGGCAGGTGAGCAATGGACCGACATGCGCGCCGACGTCTACGAAGCGCTGGCAGCATGCGAGCGCCCGGCCTCCGCCTACGACCTAGCAGAGAGCGTATCTGCCATGCGCGGTAAGCGGGTCGCACCCAACAGCGTTTATCGCATCCTCGATCTGTTCGTGAGCACCAACCTCGCGCGGCGGGTCGAGAGCGCCAATGCCTATGTGGTCAACAGCCACCCCGGCTGCCGGCACGACTGTATCTTCCTGATCTGCGACTCATGCGGGGAAGCCACCCATATCGACGATGACAGATTGACCGGATCGCTGGTCTCGGCCGCCAACGCGGCCGGCTTTGCCGATATCAGACCGGTCGTGGAACTGCGAGGAATTTGCGCCGATTGCAATTGAACCACGGGGCGCGTGCAGCCTGGTGAAACCTTGCCAGTCCGCTTTTTCCTGTCATTTCCATCACTAGCCGCATATTGCTCGAAGGCCCTATCGACACCAGATGACACTTCGTGAACAACAGTGACATGACAGTTCCTTCGGCGACACCCCTCCTCGACACGGTCAATGTGCCCGCCGATTTGCGTAAGCTTGGCAGGGAAGAATTGCCCCAATTGGCCGACGAGCTGCGTGCCGAGCTGATTTCGGCAGTGGGCCAGACGGGCGGGCATCTCGGTTCGGGGCTCGGTGTGGTCGAGCTGACCGTGGCGCTCCATTACGTATTCAACACGCCCGAGGACCGGCTGGTCTGGGATGTGGGCCATCAGTCCTATCCGCACAAGATTATCACCGGCAGGCGCGACCGTATCCGCACCTTGCGCCAGGGCGGGGGCCTGTCCGGTTTCACCAAGCGTTCGGAAAGCGAGTATGATCCGTTCGGGGCTGCGCACAGCTCGACCTCGATTTCGGCGGCGCTCGGCTTTGCCGTGGCAAACAAGCTGGCAGACACGCCGGGGCGCGGGATCGCCGTGATCGGCGATGGCGCGATGAGCGCGGGCATGGCCTACGAGGCGATGAACAACGCGCGGCAGGCGGGCAACCGGCTGGTGGTGATCCTCAACGACAACGACATGTCGATCGCGCCGCCGGTTGGCGGGCTTTCGGCCTATCTCGCCCGGATCGTTTCCTCCAACAAGTTCCTCTCGGTGCGCGAATTTGCCCGGAGGGTCTCACGCCGCTTGCCCGAGCCGCTACATCGCGCTGCTCACAAAGCCGATGAATATGCGCGCGGCATGGCGATGGGGGGCACGCTGTTCGAGGAACTCGGCTTTTATTACGTGGGCCCGATCGACGGCCACAGTGTCGAACAGCTGGTGCCGATCCTAGAGAACGTGCGCGATGCGCAGGAGGGGCCGTGTCTGGTCCATGTCGTCACCAAGAAGGGCAAGGGCTACGCGCCTGCCGAGGAGAGCGACGACAAGTATCACGGCGTCCAGAAGTTCGATGTTGTTACCGGCAAGCAGGTCAAGAGCGCGGGCGGTCCGCCGAGCTATACCGGGGTCTTCGCGAAAGCGCTGATTGCCGAGGCAGAGGCTGATCCGCGTGTCTGTGCGATTACGGCGGCCATGCCTTCGGGCACCGGGCTCGACAAGTTTGCTGCCGCCTTCCCTGATCGCGCCTTCGATGTCGGCATTGCCGAGCAGCACGCGGTGACTTTCGCGGCCGGGCTCGCGGCGCAAGGCATGCGGCCGTTCTGCGCAATTTATTCCACCTTCCTGCAGCGGGCGTTCGACCAGGTGGTCCATGACGTCGCGATCCAGAACCTGCCTGTCCGCTTCGCGATCGACCGCGCCGGGCTGGTCGGCGCGGATGGGCAGACTCATGCCGGCAGCTTCGACATCACCTATCTCGCGACCCTGCCCAATATGGTGGTGATGGCCGCCGCCGACGAGGCGGAGCTTGTGCATATGACGCATACTGCTGTGCAATATGATGCCGGGCCGATCGCCTTCCGCTATCCACGTGGAAGCGGCACCGGGGTCGAGCTGCCGACAGAGCCGCAACTGCTGGAAATCGGCAAAGGACGGATCGTTCGCGAAGGATCGAAAGTGGCGCTCCTGTCGCTCGGCACGCGACTGGCCGAGGCGCTCAAAGCGGCCGATACGCTGGAAGCCAAGGGGCTATCGACCACGGTTGCCGACCTGCGTTTCGCCAAGCCGCTTGACACCGATCTGATCCGCAAACTGATGCTGAGCCACGAAGTCGTGGTGACTTTGGAGGAAGGCTCGATTGGCGGTCTCGGCGCGCATGTACTCACCATGGCGAGCGACGAGGGCCTGACCGATAACGGCCTGAAAATCCGCACCATGCGGCTGCCCGACCTGTTTCAGGACCACGACAGCCCCGACAAGCAATATGACGCGGCGGGCCTCAACGCGCCGCAGATTGTCGATACGGCGCTGAAAGCGCTACGGCACAATTCCTCGGGCGTCGCCGAGGCGCGCGCTTAGGTTAGCCCCACCACTTCCACATTCCTGCGGGGATTCCCGCCATCCAGACGTGAAGCCACGTCAGCGCGAGCCAAAGGACCAGCGCAGCTAGCCACAGGCCCAATCCGATTTTCACCAGCCCTGCAGGGCGCGGCCAGTAACTTGTCTTCGCTTCCCACGTGGCCCAGGCTTCGCCGAGCTGTATACGCTTCTTGCCGTCCTGAAGCTTCGCGCCGACCAAGGCCAGCAACCCCATGGCTCCTGCCATGACCAGCGTTCGCGGTCCGGGCCAGGCAATGATGTGCGCGACAGCCCACAATGCGAATGCCCACATCATCGGATGGCGAGTGACGGCGTAGACGCCCCCGGCGTCGGCGCTCGCCACGACGTCCGCGCCGACCTGCGGTAGTGCCGGGTTTCCGCGCAGCGAACCGAGCAGCAACGCAAGCGCGACAACGGTCAGCACACTGGCAACAAGCCATCCGGCATCGCCTGCGTCCCACAGCAGCGGGCCGGGAGCCGCCTTACCGAAGTCACGAACGATCCATACGAACAGAGCGATGCTGACCAGCGAGTAGGCGCCAAGGAAGCCGCGTTCGCCCAGTGCCGAAACCATTGGCCGGCGCAACAGGTGTGACATTGCAAGATGGCTGCCTACGAATAGCAGGTTGGCAAGGAAAAGCGATTGTATCGACGTCATCCCATCAGTCCCGCGTTTGGGGATGAATGCCCGCCGCCTGTGCCTCGCCTACTGCGCTGCCGCCGATCAGATCGTCGCCGACATTGTCGTCGCCCAGCGTATCGAGGTGCATCAGCCGCTTGATAAGTGGGCTGATCACCAGGACGCCGATTCCGACTGCCACGGCAATCCAGCCGATCTGGCTATAGACATCGAGGACGACCTGCTGGCCTGCGCCTTCGCCGCTGGCGCGCTCCGATCCGGTCGCAGCGGCAATCAGCCCGGCGACGAAGTTGCCGGTTGCTGAAGCGAAGAACCAGGTGCCCATGATCAAGCTCGCCATATGTGCTGGAGCCAACCGGTTCATCGCCGAAAGACCGACCGGTGAAAGGCATAGTTCGCCGGTGGTGTGCAACAGGTAGATCAGGAAAATGAAGATCACCGCGGTCTGCGCACCGCCGCCCATCGCCGCACCGGCGACAAGAACGAGAAAGCCGAGTCCGAGCTGGACAAGGCCCAGCCCGAATTTGGCAGGCGCAGACGGTTCGAGCCCATTGCGCCCAAGCCAGGTCCACAGACCGGCAAATAGCGGGCCGAGCAACACGATGTAGATGGCATTTACCGACTGGAACATCGATGCTGGGACATTCCAGCCCAGCAGGTTCCTGTCGACGTGCCTGTCCGTATAAAGATTGAGGCTGGATCCCGCCTGTTCGAACAGCGCCCAGAACAGGATCGAGCCGAAAATCAGGAACATTGCCGCAAAGATGCGGTCGCGCTCGTGCGGGCTCAATTTGGTGACGGCGGTAGTCAGCACATAACCGACCAGGATCACGCCCGCGACCAGCAGCAGCCAACCGACCATCGATTGATACTGGATCAGCAGCCAGATAACGCCGACCGCGATCACGCCGACGGCATAGAGCGTCCACTCCCGCGTTGCAGCGAGCGGCGCGGGCGGTTCGCCGCGACCGAGCAGCAATGGCTTGCCCCAGACAAATACCACAAGTCCCAGCAGCATGCCCACGCCTGCCGCCCCGAAGCCATACGACCAGCCATATGTTTGCCCGAGATAGCCGCACAGCAGGGAGCCGAGCGCAGCTCCGAGGTTAATCCCGACGTAGAATATCGTGTATGCCCCATCGCGGCGCACATCGGTACGCGGATAGAGCTGGCCGACGATTACCGAGATATTGGCCTTCAGGAACCCCGAGCCGACGATGATGAACGCCAGCGCCAGCCAGAACACGTTCAGGGCCGGATTGTTATCGTGCCCGCCAGCAGCAGAGCCTTCGAAGCCCATCAGGAAGTGCCCGAAAGTCAGCAGGACGGCGCCGAACAGCACTGCCTTGCGTTGGCCCAGCCAGCGGTCTGCGAGATAGCCGCCGAGCACTGGCGTGATGTAGACCAGCGCGGTGTAGGCGCCGTAGATCACACCGCTCTCGCCATCGGAATAGAGCCAGTGCTGCGTGAGATAGAAGATCAGCAGCGCGCGCATCCCGTAATACGAGAAGCGTTCCCACATCTCCGCGAAGAACAGCACGAACAGCCCTTTCGGGTGTCCGAGAAGTGTCCCGCGTGCGTCGCCGCTTTCGGCGTAAGGTCCAGTCATCGACCCGATATCCTCATTTTCGATGTTGTTGTCGGGTTGTGAGGCGCTGTCTAGCCGGGTTCCTGCCATTGCAAAAGGGGGCGGTTGCGAGAGGGTTTCGGCCTTTTTTGTTGCGATTCGAAGGTATTCGTGTCAACAATCCGGCGGTGGCGACAGGGGCGCCGCGACCATCGAAGCAACAGACGGGGGAGCGCAGGCATGATTAGGTCCGAGCTGTTACAGGCACTCGCCAGGGAAAACCCGGAATTGCGGGCGGATGATGTCGAGTGCGTGGTCGATACTTTCTTCGAGGAAATTGCAGCGAGCCTTGCTGCCGGCGGGCGTGCTGAATTGCGTGGCTTTGGCGCTTTCTCGACGCGCGAACGAGAGGCCCGCAAGGGCCGCAATCCCAGGACTGGCGAAAGCGTAGACGTGCCGCAAAAGCGCGTGCCTTATTTCAAGGCGGGCAAGGAAATGCGCGCGCGCCTCAATTCCTGAGGAACAAGGCAATCGCCGCCTCCGGGCGGCAAATTGGCGGACGTGGCGGAATGGTAGACGCCGGGGACTTAAAATCCCCTGAGCCTTGCTCGTGCGGGTTCGAGTCCCGCCGTCCGCACCACCCTTTCCCTTATTCAAAGCCTCATGCCGGCTTGGAATATTATCTTCAGGAATTGCGCTGGCATTTTAGTCACTTGAGACCCGTGGCCGCTTGCGCCTGGTGCCAAGAGACCACTTTGGCACCGCCCATTGGGAAAAATCTGTCGCAAGTTCTCTGACCCCCGAAAATCGAGCCACCAGTTGCAGATGCATTCTTGGAGGAATCGGGCTCAGCAAAACCCGAGAAACTCGCGCTGCCCTGACCATTCGAGTGGTAGCTGCGCTGCGCGAAGAAGCCGCCGACCTGTGAGCCCTGCCGGGTGTCGACCTTCGACTATCGCAGAGATGATGTCAGGAGCGAGCCAGCTGATTCTGAGGAGCTGCCAGAGGTATCGCTTGCTGTAGCAGGCAACGCTCGGATCTTCGAAACGGTACTGTCAGAGCAAATGCACCCGATTGACGGATGAGGTGCTTAGGGTAGGGCT
>CAZRVW010000018.1:0-24551 GCA_964603645.1 uncultured Novosphingobium sp.
TGCAATTGAGTTAAGTGAATGCCGTACCCCCATGCGGGCGCGGCGAAGAAGGGAGCATTTTTCATGGGTTTCCCGCAACGCAAGGCGGCTATCGTCGGCGTCTACAATACCCGGCAGGCGAAAATGATCGAGGGGTCCTCGTGGACTCTCGCGCTGGAGGCGATCCAGGGCGCGCTCGACGATGCCGGCCTCAAGCACAGCGACATCGACGGCCTGTCCTCGATGATGTACGACGCCAGCCTCACCGCGCAGCAGATGTGGGTCGAGCAGCTTGGCGGCAGGCCGATGACCTATACATCGCACGGCATTGCCGGGGCGCTGGTCACCAAGGCGGCAGCGGCTATCGCGGCGGGGCTCACCAATGTCATGTGCATCTACTTCGGTAATGCTGGGATGCGTGCGGGCCCTTCGAAGCAGCGTGCGGCTAAGGAGCAGGTGCCCGTAGTGCCCAGGGCGCCGCGCGTGCCCGACTGGGATTTCAACATTCACGGCGCCTATATGTCGGCCTGGTATGCGTTGTGGACGCGCCGCTACATGGACCAGTTCGACGCGCCCTATGAGAACCTCGCCGAATATCCGGTGATCGCGCGCTATCACGCGACGCTCAATCCCGCCTCGATCATGGGCGAGCGCGGAGAAATCACCGTGCAGGACGTGATCGATTCGCCGATGATCTCCTCGCCACTGCACCGGCTCGATTGCTCGCTCGACAACGACGGCGGCTATGCGATCCTCGTTGCCTCGGCGGAAGTCGCGAAGAACTGCCGTAAGGATCCGGTCTGGGTGCTGGGCGGCGGCGAAGGCATCTACACCGATTTCTACATGTCGTTCACCGATGACTGGATCAACGACAACGGCCAGTCGGTGCGCAAGGCCAGCGATATCGCTTTCGCTGGAGCGGGCGTTACCCGCGACGACATTGACGTTGCGGCGATGTATGACTGCTTCCCGGTGACCATGGCCCGCAACATCGAGGAAATGGGTTTCTGCAAGGTGGGCGAAGGCCACGAGTACATCAAGGAAGGCCATCTAAAGCTTGGCGGCAAGCTCCCGACCAATACCGACGGCGGCCTGCTGTCGCACAGCCACTGTGGCAACCCCAGCGGCATGCATGTCGTCGAAGTGGTCAAGCAGCTGCGCGGCGAATGCGATGCGCGGCAGGTTGCGGACGCAAAGATCGGCGCGGTCCTGTCGCAGGGCTACGCGGTGCACGGCGTCGCTGGCGTCGCCATTCTCGGCAAGGATTGAGGAGCAGGACAATGACACAGCCTTACTTGAAGCCCCTGCCGCAGCGCCTTCCCGAGAACGAAGAATTCTTCGAAGGGCTCGAAGCACGCGAGTTTCGCATCCCGAAATGCAACAACTGCGGGTACTGGCACTGGGTTCCCTATCCGGCTTGCCGCAATTGCCTCTCGACCGACCAGACCTGGACCAAGACCAGTGGCAAGGGAAAGATCTTCTCCTACACCGTGGTCCATCGCGGCCCCGGCGCCTTTCGCGACGATGTGCCCTATGTGCTTGCCATGGTCGAATTCCCCGAAGGCCCGCGCACGCCGATCGTACTCGGCACCATGGTCGACGTCGATCCCGACGCGGTGCACACCGGCATGCCGGTCAAGGTCGTCTACGAAGATATCGAAGGCGAGGACGTGACCATCTGGCACTTCGCGCCGGACGGCTAGAGCCTGGTCTCAGCCGCCGCGATAGATCACTTCGATGACGTGGCGGTCCGGGTCTTCAAGGAATGCGTAGCTGACCGTTTCGCCGAACCAGAACGGCCCGCGAAGCAGGGTCGCGCCCGCGGACTGCGCGCGCGCCAGTGCCGCCTCCATGTCGTCGACGTAGAAGCCGACGCAGAAGGCGGCCGCGCCTTCGCTCGCTGCGATCGGCCGGGCGTCAAGATATTGCAGCAGGGTAACGGCGAAGGGATTGCCCGGCGATTTCAGGACCTGTTCGACGAGATCGCGCTGCACTATCGGTTCGCCCGCTGTCATGCCGAACGCGTCTTCGTAGAACGCGCGCGAGCGATCGAGGTCTCCGACCGTCAGCTTCATGAAACCTATTTGCGGAACGGACGATTCTTCGCCTGCCTGTGTCGTGGTCATGCGGTCAGCCGTCGCCTCGCTGCAACAATTCGATCTGGTGACCATCGGGGCTCTTCAGGAAAACGTAGCGAGTACCCTCGAATTTGCCCGGCCCCATCGTGACCGTTGCGCCTGCGGTTACGGCCCGATCCGTCAGCGCGTCGAGATCGTTCGTGTCGAAGCCCAGCGGACCCCAGCTGTTGCCCGGATCGAGCGGGAGCGATTTCTTGTAGGACATCAGGACTAGCCCAAGGCCGTTGTCCGGTGATTTCAGGATGATCTCGAGAAAACCGGGCAGGTCGTTGGCGCTGTCGCGCACCAGCCCGAAGACGTGCGCGTAGAACTTTTCGGTTTCTTCGGCATCCGCGACGGTCAGCTTTACGAAGCTCGGGCGGACTTGAAGGGACGTTGCGGCATCGGACATATTTCACGTTCCCTGTTGGATGAGTTCGATCTCGTGCCCGTCCGGTGTTTGGACAATCGAGAAAGTGACTGCCCCGGCGCTGGTGGGTTCCTTGACCACCGCCGCGCCTCGATCGAGCGCGCGGCCCAATACGGCTTCAAGATTGTCGGTGCGCACGCCCAGCGGCCCCCAGCCATTGCCGATATCGCGCGGCTTGCCGTCCTTCCAGCAGCGCAGGATCACATCAAAGGGATTGCCGGGAGCGGACAGGGCTACCTGCCGGAAATCGGCGAGATCGAGCACCTGCCCGTGCGACCACCCGAACACCGCCTCGAACCAGCCGATGGCGGCTTCGAGATCGGGAACGTGGAGTTTGACGAAACCGGGATCGCAGCGCGGCGTCGGTGTTTCGGTCATGCACCACCGCCGTGAAAATCCACGCCTCTGCGCGCCAGCATCCGCAATGCCGCATCCCATTCGAGGCAACCTGCAGGATCGCGTGGCCCGCCGGGCCGGTCGAGCCACATGCCGAAGCCCTTGCTCTGGCCTTCCAGGATCGCGTCGGGTGGAAACTGCAGGTCGCTTCCGGCGGCCATCAGCATGACCTGCGCTTCGCAGGCCATCTGGAAATTGTGCAGCTGGACATAGGCTTCGGCAATGGTCTGCCCGGCAATCATCACCCCGTGATTCCTCAAGATGACCGTGTCCTTGCCTTCGAAATCCTGCACCAGGCGTTCGCAGGCATCGCCGCCGAAGCCATAGTCGTGATAGCCGACCCGCCCACCGAACCCGATTGCGGTTTGGGTTGCGGGCAACAGTCCCTTTGCCATGGCGGATACCGCCATTATCGCCGGCGTGTGGATGTGCGCGAGGCATTGCAGATCGTCACGCGCGGCGAGAACATGTGCGTGAAGGTCGTGCGCGGCGACGTTGGTCTGCGCTTCGGCATTGGCGTCGATGATTGCTCCATCCGACAAGCGCACCTTGACCAGGTTGTCGGGCGTCACCTCCTCGAAGAGCAGGCCGTAGGGGTTGACGAGATAGGTGTCCGCCTCGCTGGGAATCTTCGCCGAAATGTGGTTGTAGATAAGGTCGATCCAGCCATGATGATCGACCAGCCGATAGAGCGCAGCGAGGTCCTTGCGGGTCTGCCGTTCGGCGTCGGTCATGGGGCTGCCGACCGATTGCGGCCGCGATGCTGCTGTTGCCATCTCGCTCTCTCCTTCGCGGTCATTCCTCATTTGTCGCATCGCTGTTTGCGAAAAAACCGGTTCCCACTTTTTCGCGCGATGCTCTAGCGCAGCTTGGCGATCACCTCGCTGCCATACCATTCCACCACCTCGATCCATTGAGCGCGGCTGGCGTGAGGCGGCATGGATGAGATCCAGTTTACTCCAGCTTCGGCCATTTCGCCACATGCGTCGACATAGGCAGAAACGGCGTCATCGCCCAACCAGCCGACCCTGACCGGCGGGCCGGCGGACAAGTCGAACGGGCCGGAACGGCCCTCGCGCGCGCGCACTTCCTCGATCTTTGCGACACGCTCCTTGAAGTCGGGAATATCGACGACGGCTATATCGCGGTTGGCCGCGCTCATCCCCTTGGCGGCGAAAAACGGGGACCAGCCGTCGCCATATTTGCCCGCGCGTTCGAGCGCGGCAGGGCTGCTGCCGCCGATCCAGATCGGGGGAGGGTTGCTCAGCGCCGGGCGCGGCTCGACCTCGACCGCGTCGAAATCCATGCCCTTGTAGCTCACCGGCCCGCCGCTCCACGCAAGCCGCATCACTTCCAGCGCCTCGTCGAACAGCTTGCCGCGCCGCTTGAAATCCGAGCCGAGCGCGTCGAATTCGACCTTCTGGTAACCGGCGCCCATGCCGAGGATCAGCCGTCCGTCGGTCAGCGTCTGGACCGTGGCCGCGCTCTTGGCGAGCAGGAACGGGTTGCGATAGCCGGCAACGATAATGTTGGTATGCAGCTTGATCTTGCGGCTTGCCGAACCGAGCGCGGTGAGCGCCGCGAACGGATCGAGCGCGTCATGCCCCATCCCCTGATGCAGCCAATGCGTATCGGGTGAGGGATGATCGGTGATGAAGGCGGCATCGAACCCGGCGCGATCCAGCGCGGCGGCCATTTCGGTAATGGCGTCGAATGTCTGGAATTCACCGGGGGTCGGAACGCCCAGCGGGATATCGATCGAGAAATTCAGCGACATTTGCGCTCCTTCACTGGTTTGCCGCCGGAACTGGTTCCGGCTCGAATTGCGGATAGGGACCGAGCCCCATGACGAGCAGCCCCGAGAGTACGAAGATCGGAATGCCGACGATCAGATATGTCTCGTAGCTTCCCGTGGTATCGAAAATCCAGCCGGCTGTGAGCGGCCCGATCCCCGCGGAAATGCCCGTCATCATCGAAATGGTGCCGTAGATCTTCCCGAAATGCCTGAGGCCTGCATACTGGGTTGTCAGGTAGATGACGAGATAGAGGCTCGCACCGCTGCCGACGCCGATCAGCAGGGCGACGAGCATGATGATTGCCAACGAGCCGCCGCTTATCAGCAGGAGGCCATAGGCGAGAGCGGGCAGGGCAAGCAGGATAAACGGCATCAGTCCGAAGTAGAAGCGATCGAGGATCGAGCCGATAACCAGACGCGCAACGATTGCGGCGATTCCGGCGACCATGGCAAGGCTGGCCGCGGTGACCCGTTCGACCCCCAGCGACGTGTAGATCGGGATCATGTGCACGCCCCAGGCCGAACCGAGCATTGTCGCCAGCAGGCACGCGAGCGCGATGCGTATGATGGTCACGCTTCTCAGGGCTTGCTTGAAGGTCAGCCCGCCCGGAACGGTTTCGGGTTCTTCAGGGGGTTCGACCGCTGCAGCCGGCGCTTCCGGCTTTCGTGGCTGTCGCGACGTCTTCGGCACCCTGAAGAACGGGATGACCAGAAGCAGCGCGACACCCGTCCAGCCGAGGCCAAGCGCAACATAGGCGAGCCGCCAGCCAAGTTCGGTAATCAGCCAGTGGGTCAGCAGGGGCACGACCGCGCTGGCCACCGACATGCCGCTCAGCATGATCGCCAGGGCGACGCCCCGGTTGGCGACGAAGGCCGCAGCGACCGCGGGATTCCAGACCATGGTGCGGATCAGGACGGACATGGCGGAATAGATCGTCCACATTCCGATCCACAGAACCACCATGCCGTTCATCAGGCTGAACCCGGCAAACGACAAGCCGCACAACGCCAGGCCCGGGATGGCGATCGCACGTGCGCCGAAACGGTCGACCATTGCGCCAACAAAGGGCGAAAGCGGTATCACCGCGAGAGCAAAGACCGTCATCCCGAGCGAGATCGTCGTCCGGCTCCAGCCGAACGCTTCTTGCAAGGGCTCCATGAACAGGCCGAGCGTTGTCGTCGGGATGCCGCCGAATGAAATGCCGAAGGTCGCGGCGAGCAGCAGCGGCCAGTGCAGTTTCCATTCCGAAAGTGCAGCCGTATCCTTGCCCTGGTTCACGCCTCTCTCCCATCAGCCAGTCGGGCAATCGGATCGTAACAGGCCGATGTTGCTTCGCTGCTTGCCATACTGCGAAGCATGGCTGGCAGGAAAAGGCAACGGGGCTTGCTCACCGTCTAGCTCTGCCGGGTGATTTCCTCATACGCGGTGGCGAGGTGCTCGATTACCAGTTCGCCTGCAGGGGAGCGCCTTCGGTTGACCGGAGATGTCAGCCAGATGCTTGCATTGGGTCGCCGTGCGAACCCTTCGAGATTGAGTTGGCAGGCAGTGCCGCGACGCAGCTCGTCGCGCAGGACAAAGCGTGACGACAGCCAGATCGCGTCGCTTTCGAGCATGAAGTCCTTCGCTACGCTGAAATTGTCGCAGATGATCGTAGGGGTAAGGTCGACCTGACCCATTTGCAGATAGCTGGAACAGACGATCGGATAGGGCCGCAGCTGCTTCCACCGCAAGCTCTGCGCCTGCGCCAGCGCATGACCGGAGCGGACGAACAGGTCTATCGGCATTTCGCCGATCTTCTCGGACGAGAAGGCAGCGTCCTCGACCGCTGCGCCTTCCACATAGATTGCGAATTCGATCTCGTCGTTCCGTAAGTGGTCAAGCAGGGTCGAGAGCGGCTCGATCCGGGTGGAAATCTGGAGATCGGGTGACCGCTTCGACAAATTGGCCAGGACACCGGGCATGAACACCGTGCTCATCAAGCCCGACATTCCGAACGCCACCGGTCCGGCCATGGCGTCGGCACGCAAATGCATGTTGCGGTCCAGTGTCCGGGCAAGGCCTATCAGTTGCTCTGCCTGTTGCAGCATTTCGGCGCCGATCCGGGTCGGGCGGACGCCGGAGCGTCCGCGTTCGAAGATCGCAACGCCCCACGCTTCCTCGAGCGAGGAAATACTCCGGCTCAGGGATGGCTGAGTAAGGCCCAATTCCTCGGCCGCGCGCGAGAAACTGCCACGGGCCTGCAGGGCAAGGGCGTGTTCCAGCTTTCGCAAGGTGAGTTCCATGCGTTTCATCTATGGAACCACAACATATTATGAATTGGACATCAATGCCGTTGCACTGCATCCTGCAGGCTACAGAGTGGACACTCGCGGGCAGACTGGCCCGAATCGAAGAGAAATCAGGAGAGAGACATGCAGATCGACATGGTGATCAAGGGCGGCACGGTCGTCGATGGCAGCGGCGATGCCGCCTATCAGGCCGATGTCCGGGTCGCGGGCGGACGAATCGTCGAGATCGGCAAGGACCTGAAGGCCGCCGAGGGCGAGCGCGTTTTCGACGCCTCCGGCTGCTACGTCACGCCCGGCATGATCGAGACGCACAACCACTGGGACGGCGGCGTCTGGTGGGCGCCCAACATGGAGCCGCTGCCTTCCTATGGCGCGACCACCTCGATCAACGGCAATTGCGGCTTCTCGATAGCGCCTGCGCCCAAGAGCGAGGAAGGCAAGCAGACCGTCGTCGACATCTTCAATTACTTCGAGGATATCCCCGAAGAGCCGATGAAGCAGGTCGTTCCCTGGAACTGGGACAAGTGGAGCGAATACAAGGCTTCGATGCAGTCGAAAGTGCGGCTGCCGCTCAACTTCTGCTCGTTCTGCGGCCATGTCCCGCTGCGCCTCGCGGTGATGGGCATGGATGCCTGGGAACGCGCCGCGACGCCTGCCGAAGTGGACCAGATGTGCGCCTACTTGGATGATGCTCTGGCCGCTGGTGCGATGGGGCTGTCGTCGAACATGATGGACCGCGACAAGTATGAGCGCCGCCTGCCGCCGCAGATGGCCGACGATGCCGAGATCGAGGCGCTGATGCGTGTCGTCGCGCGCTATCCCGGCGCGACGGTGCAGTTCATCGTCGACTATTTCATTGCCGGTGAAGGCAATGCGCAGGTCGAGCACTGGGGTAAGCTGGCGAAGAAGACCGGCGTGAAGCTTCAGTGGGCGGGAATTCCGACCCTGCAATTCATGAAGAAGTATCAGGACCGCGCGGTCGAGCTGCACGAGCAGTTCAAGGCCGAGGGCCAGCCGGTGTTCACTGCGTTTAACGTCATTTCTCCGACTTCGATCCTCAATTTCGGCTCGACCCTGATTTTCGGGCAGAACGGCAATCCGGTCTGGCAGGAGCTGATCAACGAGAAGGACTGGGAAAAGAAGAAGGCCATGCTCACCGACGAGACATGGCTCGATCGCGCCCGCGAAAGCTGGGACAACCAGTTCCCGCATTCCACCCTGTTCGACACCGAAGGCATGCTGCTGCGCGAAAGCGAATCGGGCTATGGCCCGGTCGGCTGCACGCTGGCCGACTACCAGCGCAGCGAAGGGTTCAATCACACCTCCGACGCGCTGGCGAAATGGGTGCTCAACAACGGTGCCGAATCGGTGATCCTCAAGCGCAGCTACGCCAAGGACGAGGACATCCTCGTCGATCTGCTCCAGGACGAGAACACGCTGTGCAACGTTTCCGACGCGGGCGCGCACGGCAAGATGTTCTGCGGCGCGGGCTACAACGTGTTCCTGCTCACCGACTATGTGCGCGACAACAAGATCATCTCGATCGAGCGCGCGATCTACATGCTGACCTGGCGCACGGCCGAATTCTTCGGCCTGCATGATCGCGGCCTCATCAAGGAAGGCATGGTCGCCGATATCGCCGTGTTCAATCTCGATGAGATCGAGATGCGCGACGAGAAGAAGATCTGGGACGTGTGGGACGGTACCGGCGGGCGCACCTATCGCTACACCCGCGATGCCGCGCCGATGCGCCTGACCCTCGTCAATGGCGAGCCGACTTTCGATCGCGGCGAGTTCACCGGGCGCTATCCGGGCGAATTCATCGGTCCCGAGGCCGAGGGCGGCGCACAGATGGCGATCGCGGCAGAGTAGAGCACAGCTCATGGCGAAAACGGTTTTTCTCAACGCCAATGTTCTGGATGGCAGGAATTCGGGCCGTGCCGCCACGGTCGTTATCGAAGACGACCGCATTGCTGCCGTAGCCGATGGCTCGGGTGGACAGCCGGGCTGGGATGATGCGGACAGGATCGTCGATCTCGCAGGACGCACGGTCATGCCCGGCATGGTGCTGGCCCACTACCACGGCACCTACAGGGACCTCGGCCTGACGCCGGAACCGTTCGGGCTGGAGGCAACACCCGCACTGCAATCGATCCGTGCGGCGAGCAATTTCCGGCTGGCGCTCGACTGCGGCTTTACCG
The DNA here is from genome assembly GCA_964603645.1 of uncultured Novosphingobium sp. GTDB lineage: Bacteria > Pseudomonadota > Alphaproteobacteria > Sphingomonadales > Sphingomonadaceae > Novosphingobium. The sequence continues at coordinate 9,208 of CAZRVW010000018.1, forward strand.
GTGTCATCAGTGCCGGTTCGCCCAACGGCGTCGATGTCGCGGTCAAGCGGGCGATTGCCGAAGGTGCGGCGCAAGGGCCGCGTATCATGACCTGCGGGCGCGATGTCGGCACGACCGGGCACACCAACGACAAGAGCTTTCCCAGCCATTGGCAGATTGGCGCCAGCGGCGGCCTTGCGATCTGCGATGGTGAGGACGAGTTCCGCCGCGCGGTGCGGCAGGAGATCAAGGACGGTGTCGAGATCATCAAGATCTTCGCCACCGGTGGCCACGGTGTGCCTACTCCGGCCGATCAGTGGCAGCTTAGCCCCGCAGAACTTGAAGCAGCGATCCAGGCCGCCGATGAGCGCGGCGCCAAGGTCCGCGCGCATCTCGCGAACAGCGAAGCAATTCTGAAAGCCATCGAACTCGGCATCCATATCGTCGATCATGGCGACGGCTTCGACGAGGCCTGCATCGCGGCTGCCAGCAAGTCTGGCGCGTTTCTCGCGCCCAGCCTGCATTTTTCCAAGGCGATGATGCAGGTTGCGGCGGGCACCGCCTATGCCGATGCGATGCGCGAGGACTATAACCAGATGGCGGCGATCCTCGCAAAGGCCGACGCTGGCGGAGTGAAGATCCTGCTTGGCGACGATTATGGCGCCTACGGCTTCCCGCACGGTCTCTATGCCGAGGAACTGCCGCTCTATGTCGAGGATGCAGGGGTCTCGCCGCTGACTGTGATCCGCTGGGCCACGGTCAACGGCGCCGATGCCATGGGTCTGGCCGGACAGGCGGGCGAAATTGCACCGGGCATGCTCGCTGACCTGCTCGTGGTCGACGGCGATCCGAGCGAGGACATTCGCGTGCTGTGCGATCGGGACAACCTGCTTGCCATTTTCAGGGACGGCGTCGCCTACAAGGATAAACTCGACACCATCGAGAGGCTGGCGATCGCGGCGGAGTAGGCCGAAGTCAGTCGACCAGTGTCACCCCCGGATAGTCTCCGATGATGATGCTTTCCATGTCGCCCCAGCCGCTGTTTTCGCCCTCGCGGATGCGGATCGGCCGGTCGCGGATTTGCCAGCGGTAATTCTCTTCGGTCTTCTTCGGCTCGTTGACATCGTCGACGCATTCGCCGTCGACATAGCTCTGGCCCTTGTAGCTGCCGTGCAGCTGGCCCTTCCACGCGCCGTACATCGCCGGGTTGAGCCGGAAGCCCAGTTCGGGATCTACGGCTTCGATCTCGAACACGCGCTCGACGATTGACTTGCCGGGCCCCGCGAGGATCGCCGTGACGCGCCCGTGCATCGCCGCCTTGTCGCTATTGCGGTAAGTAATCTCGGGGTAGAGGTGCAGGATCGGCGTCTGGGTGCCGTCGCTCTCGTTGATGTAGCCGGAAAAGAATTCGGGCGGTCCGTCCCCGCCGAAATCGCGGAAATAGTAGGCGAGGTCATAGCTTGAGCCATCGGGACGTTCGATCCGCGACACCACCCAGTTGAAGTGATAGGCGCTGTCCTTGACGCCGCCAGTCGCCCCGGCGTGCCCGGGCACGAGATCGTCCGGGTCCTTGCCGACATGTTCGCGCACGCCCCACGAGTGATCGCGAAAGCCAAACCAGTCGTCGCGGCTGACCGCGATACGTTCGCCGTCCGCCTCGATCCAGCCGGAAACCTCGCCCGGCTGATGATAGCGGATCACGTCGGAGGCCTGCCGCCCGCTGGCGATCACCACGTCGCGCTTTTCGAAAAAGGCGGGCATGGTGGCATGGAATGTGAGTTCGAACGAGAGGGGCTGGGCCTCGTTCGGCGCGAGCGTGACGCGCAGTTCCTCGAACGGCTTGACCACTTCGTAACGCAACGGGCCGACCGCCATGTCCTCCGGCGCAAGGTCAAGCACGCGGCTGGCGCGCACGGTGCGCTGAGACGTGCCCTGCTGAATGCCCGCGAACCCGTCGATGACATTGCGGTTGGGGTATTTACCGAGCCCGAAATTGGCCTGAATGCCGCCCTTCTTGCTCATCAGCGTGAACCACACCTTCTCGGTCCAGCCGCGATCCGCTGTGCCCACGGCGGCATGGGTATTGACGATCTGGTGCGTGAACCACTCGTCAGCATCGGTTAGCGGGGCAATGGTCGGAATCATGAATGCCTTTCTAGAGTCCCTCTGATCCGAGCATGGCAGTGAGAACGCCGAGATAATAATCGAGATTTTTCTGGAAATAGGAGAACTTGGGGTCGGTGCTGCTACCTGTTACCCAAAGCCGCGTGCCTTCGGCCATGGTGCACAGGATCTTGGCGATCTGCGCCATCTCGTGCCAGATCAGGCCCTCGCTGGACCGGCCGGACACTTGCTCCCACATTGCGATCACTTGATCTCGGGTGAGCATGCCTGGCTCTTTCAGCTGGGTTGAGGCCCGGTGAAAAGGCCCTTCATGAAAGATCATCAGGTAGCCCAGATCGGACAAAGGCTCTCCGTTGATCGCCATTTCCCAGTCGAGCACGGCGCTCAGCTCACCCTCGTGCCACATGAAGTTCGACAGCTTGACGTCGCCATGCACAATGCTGGGCGGGCCGCTGATCGGGGCAGGGCGGGAGAGAAGCCGATCATAGGCAGCGACGAGCGGTGGGCAATCCGCCTTTTCGGCGAAGGCCCGCCATGCGCGCGCATCCTGTTCGGGGCTGGCCGGGTCGCCAAGCAAGGGAAGCGGAGGGAGAGCGGCGAACTGCGAAACCTGGGCGATCCAGCGCTCGCTCAATGAGCGCCGGAAATCGTCACCGGGTGCGGTAAACCAGTCGGGCAGCTGGGTGTCGTGGACCTCCGCACCCGCCACGCATTCCATGACGAAGAACGGCGCGCCAATCACGTTCTTGTCTTCGCAAATCGCGACAATGCCTGGCACCGGCGGACCGCCCTCGATCGCGCCGAGAGCCGCATAGAGCCGCGCCTGTGCCAGCACGTCATGGCCTTCAACGATTGCTCCGCCCGCAGGCGGCATGCGCAGAATCCAGTCCGCGCCTTCGATCCGGTAGGTCTCGTTCGAGAAGCCGGTCGTCAGCGGCAAGACCGCGCGAATGGCCGCGCCGCCGGGAAGGTGGTCCCGGAGCGTGGCGGCTATCGCATTGGTGTCGCGGCTCACGCCTTTTGCAGGATGTGAACCGCCGACGACGTGCCGAAGCCGAGCACATGGGCAAGGCCCACGCGCGCACCTTCGACCTGACGCTTGCCTGCCTCGCCGCGCAGGTGCTCGACGATCTCGACGATGTTGGCCACGCCGGTCGCGCCGATTGGATGGCCCTTGGCGATCAGACCGCCCGAGACATTGACCGGAATGCGGCCGCCGAGCACGACTTCGCCGTCCTCGATCATCCGTGCAGCCTCGCCTTCCTTGCACAGGCCGAGATTCTCGTAGTGCAGCATTTCGGCGGTGGCGAAGCAGTCGTGCAATTCGACCACGTCGAGATCTTCCGGGCCCAGACCGGCCATGTCGAAGGCCTGCTTGGCGGCAAGCCGCGTAACCGAATTGGGATCGAACAGCTCAGGATTGTTGGCTTCCCACGGGTCGGAGGCGAGGCCCGATCCGGCGATCTTCACCGCACGGTCGAGACCAAGTTCCTTCGCCTTTTTTTCCGAGACGATTACCAGCGCAGCCGCGCCGTCGACATTGGCCGAGCACATCAGCTTGGTGAGCGGATAGGCGATCATTTCGCTGCCCAGTACTTCCTCGAGCGACGCCTCGGTCTGGTACTTGGCCTTGGGGTTCATCGCACCGTGCTTGCGGTTCTTGACCGCGATCTTGGCGAACTGTTCCATGGTCGTACCGTATTTCTCGGCGTGGACTACGCCGCATTCGGCGAAGACCGAAGGCATCGAGCCCGAGCCGAAAATGCCTTCCGGCGTGAGACCGGCCGACGGGCCGCCGCCAAGCATGCCGCGTGGGTTCATTTCGGTACCGATGGCGAGCGCGACGTCATAGAGTCCGCTCTTCACTGCAATGAAAGCCTCGCGAACCGCTGTCGCACCCGAAGCGCAAGCGTTCGAAACGTTGACGCAGGGCATGCCGGTCTGGCCGATCTCGCGCATGATCTGCTGGCACATCGAATGGCCGGCGGTGAAGCTGGACCCGGTGTAAGCGACATCGACCTGGTCGATGGTCAGGCCGGCGTCGTCGAGCGCCATCAGAGCGGCCTCGCCGCCGAGCTGCGCGGGGGTGCGGTCGGGATAGCGGCCGAAAGCGATCATGTCGGCGCCGATGATGTATGCATCGCTCATTGGTTTTTCTCCTATGCGTCGGCTGTCGCGGCCGTGAAATGATAGGCGACGTACTCGTTACCGTCCTTGTCCTTGGCCCCGCCAGCATCGTCCATGACCAAGCGCACCGGCATCCCGGCCTTGAGGTCGTCATGATCGACACCGTTGAGGTTGCCTTTGATCGAGATGCCGTCGTCGAGCCGGACAATCGCGGAGACGAACGGCACTTCGATGCCGGGATAGCTGCGGTGAACGATCGACCATGTGACGAGCTTGCCGCTTTCGCCCACACGGAATTCTTCCATGGTGCCGCGTTCGTGACACTTGCGGCAGGCGATGGTCGGAACTTCTGCGGCGGTGCCGCAAGCCGAACAGCGGAAGGCGCGAACCCAGGCGTCGCCATTGTCGGCGACTGCGATGTTGGATCGTCCAGGTATCTGCATCGGGTTACTCTCCCATCGAATACGAGTTTCTGGCGTTTCGCCTAGGCCCGGCCGACGCGACGGGCAAGAGCGCATCGGCAAATGTCACGCCTCGTATTTGACCGACTCGGTCGTAATCTGCGCATCGAACGGACCACCATCGCGGCCGCGAACCTCGCGCCCGATCGCTTGCAGATACTGGCCCGAATAGGTCGTCATGCCCGTCGTGACCGTCGGATCGACCAGGCACAGCGCTAGGATCGCCTCGGCCATGACCTCCGGGTCTTCCGGTGCGGTTAGCCGGTCGCGCGAGAGAATGCCCTTGTCGATCATCTTCTGGACGTTCTCGGTGATGACTGAATTGACCGGCGCGACGGTGTTCGCTGAAATCCCGGTGCCGTGCAGTTCGGCGGCAAGCGCGCGGGTGAACAGGTTCAGCGCCGATTTCGAGGACGTGTAGGACGAGCAGCCCTGCGTCTTGTGAAATTCCAGATAGGGCGGGCCGTCGGCGCTCGGCGCGGCGCGGTCGGCGATGGTCGAGGAGACATTGACGATCCGCCCCCAGTCCTGCGCCATCATGCCGGGCAGGGCGCGCACAATCATGTCGCGGGTGCCGAACACGTTGATTTCGAAAGCCGAGCGGAACGTGTCGTCGGACATCTCCCAGACGCGCTGGCCCTTCATCGCGCCGCCCGCGACATTATTGACCAGCACGTCGACCTTGCCGAAGCGGCCAAGCACCTCGTCCATGAAGGCCGCGCGCGATTCGGGCTGGGTCGCGTCGAGATGGAGGGCGTGGGCCTCTCCGCCGCGACCGCGAATTTGCGCCACCGTCCAGGCCAGCGTGAGTGGTTCGGGATTTGCCTCGTCGCCGACCTTGCGCGCTCCGACAATCACGGTCGCGCCTTCAGAGGCGATGCGTTCGGCGGCCGCCGCGCCAATGCCCTGGCTCGCGCCGGTTACGACCGCGATGCGGCCATCCAATTCACCCATTTCATTTTCCTCTCATGCCAGCTCGTCGATGGTGACCGGCAGGCTGGTCCAGCCGATCTGGAATTGCGAAACCGGCCAGTTCCCGCGTTCGGGATGGACGGTATAGGCTTTCACCGCGTGCAGGAACTCGCGCAGCATGACCTGCCCTTCGAGCCGGGCCAGGTGAATGCCGATGCAGAAATGCGGGCCGACGCCGAAGCTGAGGAGGCGGCGCGCCTTGCGATTCCAGATGAATTCGTCGGGCTGGTCGAATTCGCGGTGATCGCGGTTGGCCGCCGCAATGTTTAGAATCACTCGCTGGCCCGGTTCGAGATCGACTCCGCCGAGCGAGACAGGTTTCTTCACTGTCCGCCCGAACCACTGGGCCGGTGCATTGAAGCGCAGCATTTCCCCGAAGGCGGGAACGACGCTGTCGGGCATTCCTGCGCGAATCTCGGCAAGCTGGTCGGGGCGCCGTGCGAGCTCTAACAGCCCGCCGGCGACGATCTTGGGCAGGGTCTCGGTGCCGCCGACAAGAATGCCATTGAGGTCGACGGCGATCTCGTCATCGGTGAGCGGTCGGCCAATGGTGTCACGATGGATGAGCGCGTCGATAACCGGGCTTTCCGTTCCCTTGCCCGCGCGGCGACGCTTCACCGTTTCGAGCAGCAGCGCGTAGGTGAAGGCGCGTGCTTCATCGAGGTCGGGGCCGTCGTTCAGGGCCGCGACGCTGCGATTTACGGCATCGGCGAGCGCTTGGGGGTCATCGGGTTCGATCCCCAGCACCCGACACACCATTGTCACGGCAATGAAGCTGGCGAAATCTGTGTTGAGATCGAACTCGTCGCGCGGCAGCAGCAGGTCCAGCCGCTCGCGCACCAGCGCGGTGATCTCGGCCTCGCGTTTCGCGATCGAGCCCTTGAGGAAGGGCAGGGCGGTAGCCTGCCGGTGTTGGGTATGGACCGGCGGGTCGAGAAACAGGAACATCGCCTTGACCGGCTCCAGCACGGGCGGCGGCGGTTTGCCGCGATGGTGTTCGAGCAGGACCTCGCGGGGGAAAACCATCCCTTCGCTTTCCGAAAAGTGGTCGCGGTCCATATAGCCGTTCCACACGTCTTCGAAGCGCGTGAACACATAGGTGTCGTATTCGGGGATGAAGTAGGCTGGGTGATGTTCTCTCAGCTCGCGGTAAAGCGGCTGCGGATCGCGCATCGCCTCGTCCGAGAACGGATCAAAACGAAAGTCGCTGAGCGCGGCGCTGCTCACCGGATCACCGGCTCATCGATTGCCGCGACGACCTGCACCAGATGCGGATCGACGATGAATTCGGAGCAGTCGGCGTCGAAATAGGCATCGACCACGCCCCAGTGGACTGGCGTGTCCATGTAAGGGCCGGTGAGACCGGCAACATCGTCGTATTCCTGCTCCCAGATGTAGTGGATCGGCTTGCGTCCCTCGCTCCAGGCTGCCCGGTTTAGCCCCCAAGCGTGGATTTCGGGGACGTATTTCGCAAGCAGCAGCGTGCGCTCTTCCAGTTCGCGCACGAGTGCTGGATCGGCATCGGCGAAACAGGAAAACAGCAGGCCGCGCCAAATCTTTGCCGTGCCGTCGCCGGCTGCCTTGCGCGTCATGCGATAGCCGACGCCGGTGATCTCCACTCCCTCGATCAGCGGCAGCACTGCGCTGCGCCAGGCCGGAGCGAGCATGGCTGTATTGGCCGCAGCCTCGCTCTCGTGGACCATGCGCCAGACAATGTGTCCGGCATTGATGGTCGCTTCCGTGTGGACGCGTGTCACCAGGTTTTCGACGACCCCCGGAAGGCGGCTCACCGCGGCGCGCAGGCCGACCATGATCGTTTCGCGTGTGCCGACCCGGTCGTCGGGCAAAGTTAGGATTCTCAGGGAAACGAACATGGCTCAGTTCTCCCCCGGCTGGTCGGTGAGCATGCGGCGCCTGCGGCCATTGATGAGTGGCGCAAGACCTTGCCAGAAGGCGAGCTTGTCCTCTCGCTCGTCGCTGCCGTCCTTCTTGCGGCTGAGGCGCTGCTTCCACCAGCCGGCCTCGCCCTTGACCGACCACAGGAAAAACAGCGTCGTCGGCAATTCATCGATGTCGATCGCGGGCGGACTCTGCCATTGCGCTTCGAGCTTCATGCCGCGCGCCTTGGCTGCCGGGGCATATTCGGCGCGGTAGGCGTCGCGCACTTGTGCCGCCAAGCCCGGCTTGGCCTCGATTTCGTCGAGGATCCGGATCTTCAACGTCTTAGCCATCGCCGCGCAATTCCTTTGCGAAAGCGACCGTTGCCGCCGCTCCCGCGCGCACATGCCCGGAGTCGGCGCCAAGCGCGAGGAAGGTCATGCCGATGTCCGCCAGCTGGCGCGCATTGTCATTGCCCAGCGCCGCACAGCCTGGAATCTTGCCATGCTTTTTCGACGTTTCGACAACCTTGCGGCAGCAATCGAGGATTGCGTCGGACATCTGCAGCGACAGGCCGTGGCCCAGTGAAAGCGCAAGATCGACTGGGCCGACAAACAGCCCGTCGACACCAGGCGTTGCAGCGATCGCGTCGAGGTTGTCCATGGCCTCGGCCGTTTCGATCATGACGAAGCATAGCGGGTCGATGGTATCGCCATCGGGCGAATAGTAGCTGCGCACCCGGCCGAAGGAACGGTTGCCGTCTGGCGGATAGCGGCAGGCCTGCGCCGCCACGCGGGCATCCTCAGGCGTCGAGACCATCGGCACGATGACCCCGCCCGCGCCAAGGTCGAGCGTGCGCATTATGTAGTCGGCAGTGCACCATGGCACGCGCACGAGGGTCTGCGAACCGCCCAGTTCGACCGCGCGCAGGGTGTCGATCATATTGTGCCAGTCGATCCCGCCATGCTGGCCGTCCAGCGCCACGAAATCGAGCCCGGCGCGGCCCATCAGTTCGGCGGACACGCCGTTGCCGATGGTCACCCAGCTGCCGACGGCGGGCTTCCCTGCCGAGTGTGCCTCTCTCACCTTGTCCAAAGTGTTCTCTCCCTAGGTCAAAGACGAGTTTGCATTTCGCCGTGAGCGAGTCAAAGGTTAGTCCCTGCGCAAGGGAGAGTGAGCGATGGCGGACAAGTTCGGGGATATCCTCGCAGGAATTGTCGGCGACAAGTGGGTTCAGCGCGGCGAGGACATCGACGAGCGCTACCGCAAGGACCTGACCGGCAAATATGCGACCAGTCCCGGCTGGGCGGTGCGGCCCGGAACGACCGCCGAAGTCAGCGCGATCATGAAGGCCGCGCATGCGGCGGGTGTGCCGGTCACCGTGATCGGCGGACAAAGCGGCACAAGCGGCGCTGCGGTGCCGGTCGATGGCGGGCTGTCGCTATCGCTCGAACGGATGAACCGAATCCATTCCATTGATACGCTGTCGATGACCATGGATGTCGAGGCTGGGTGCATCCTGCAGATCGCGCACGAGGCGGCAGAGGCCGAAGGCGCGTTCCTTCCGCTCGACCTGGGCGCGCGCGGCTCGGCGATGATCGGCGGCACCATCGGCACCAATGCGGGCGGGAACCGGGTCGTCCGCTGGGGCATGATGCGTGACATGGTGATCGGGCTGGAGGCTGTGCTTGCCGACGGCACGGTGGTCTCCTCGCTGACCAAGATGCTCAAGGACAATGCCGGATACCATTGGAAACATTTGCTGATCGGCAGCGAAGGCACGCTGGGAATCGTGACTCGCGCGGTGCTGCGGCTGCGCCCCTTGCCGACCACGCGCCAGACCGCGCTGGTCGCCGCGCCCAGCTTCGAAGACATGATCCGGGTGATGCGGCGGCTGGAAGTTTCGCTCTCGGGACAGCTGTCGTCATTCGAGTTGATGTGGGCCGATTTCTATGAGGCCCTCACCGAAGCGCAGGTGCCCTCGCGCCCGCGTCCGATGCCGACCGGCCATGGCATCTATGCGCTGGTCGAGGCGATGGGCGGCAATGCCGATCTCGATGGCCAGATGTTCGAGACCGCCCTGGCCGCCTTGCTGGACGAGGAACTGCTCAGCGATGCCGTGATCGCCCAGTCCGACCAGCAGCGCGAGGCCTTGTGGGCGGTGCGCGAGGACCTGTCACCCGGCTTCACCCCGCGCCGTCCGTTCACGGCCTACGACGTATCCATGGCGATTGCCGACATGCCCCAGTTCGTCGAGGCCGCGCTCGCCAACTTGAAGGAAGCTGCGCCCGACGCCACCGCGCTGTTCTATGGCCATGCGGGCGACGGCAACCTCCACGCCAATGTCAGCAACGGCAAGATGGATGCCAGCGTCAAAGAGGCCTTCGATACCGCGATCTACCGCGCGGTTTCGGCGCTTGGCGGCTCGATCTCGGCCGAACACGGCATCGGCATGGACCGGCTGCCCTATATCGGCATGACCCGCAGCGGCGAGGAGCTCGACCTTATGCGCACGATCAAGCGCGCTATCGACCCGCAGGGTATTCTCAATCCGGGTAAAGTTTTCGAGATGGAAGGTTAGAACAATGATCCGCCGTTTTTACATCATGCCACTGAACCACCGCGCGACGGAGGAGGCCGTCGACGAATTCATCGAGGTCTATAGCGCCTGCGACGAGTTCATCGCCGGCCTCTCGGCCTCGGCGGCGGGCCTCGATTTCGGTGGCGACACGGTGATCTGGGAGAACGTGTTCGACGCTGAAGAGACCTATACGGGTCTCTATATGATGCATCCCTATCATGCCTGTTCGCTCGACAGCGTCCTGATGGGCGACAGCCCGGAACTGATCACGCAGGACACTTTTACCGTGCGCTACGAACTGCCCGGCGAGATCCCGCGCATCGAGAGCGGCATCCGCAGACTCGTTCTGATGAAACTTCCCGATGAGCCTGAATCAACGGCAGAAAAGCTCCTGTCCGAGCCCGCGGAACATGTTGCGACCACGGTGTTCAGCCGCGACAATGTCCAATGGGTCTCGCCCAAGGGCAAGGTCTGGACTCACATCCTCGAGCAGGGCTTTTCCGACGATGACGATCTCGATGCATATCTGGAGACCGCCCACGGCATCGGCACGTCAAGCAAGGACGGTTTCAGGCGGATGGGTGTGGACATCGACGACCTGAAGATCCTGACCTATCCGTTCGAACTGAAACCGCCGCAGGATCCCGCGCCGCTACCCGCCGACGATACCCCGGTGTTCTATGCGATCACTGCGCAGCTGGAGCCCGGCGATGTCGATGCTTACGTGAAGCTGCTCGAAAGCTCATACGACCTGCATATGGCCGATCACGGCTGCAAGCTGGTCCACCGGTTGCGAACGGTCGATCAGGGCTATCTCGGGGCGGAAGTGCAGTCGATCTGGGAAGTGCCTTCGATCGCGGCATACAATCCGATGCGCTTTTCGACCGGAGGCGATGCCAACTGGAACCGCTATGCGCGCGAAGCCGCGACCCTGGTCAAGGGCGGCAAGCGGCGGTTTTATCGCGCAACCTGACTACTTCTTGTCGGGCTTGTTGAACTGCACCTTGCAGCGCGAAATCCGCCAGCCATCGGCGGTGCGCACCACGGTGCGATAATACCAGCCGGTGTTCGAGAACTTCGGATCGTTGCCGATGAACTGGTAGCTTTGGATCGTCTCGGCGCTGTCGCCGTTGAGCTCGATCCGCGTCGCGCCGGGCATGTGCATGCCGTGGGGCGCCTGGCCGAGCATGTCGCTGATCGCCTGTCGCCCTTCGAGATCCTTGCCATAGACCGAATAGACCGCGTCGGGCGTGAACACGTCGAGCCATTCCTCGAAGGTGTTGACCTCGAACCGCAGGCAATATTCGTCGAGAATGCCGCGGATGCCTTCGATGTCCGCCAGTTGCGCCGCTGTGTAGCCTGTCATTGTTCTCTCCCATCAATCAGGTGCAGTTTTCCATCGATTCGCGCGCCATCCGGGCCAGCATCGGGAAGGATTTGGCCCGCTCCGCCGCCTGTGCGCTGGCCGCCGTGCCGCGCAGCACCCGGCCTTTGATACCGTGAAAGATCGCCGCCAGCCGGAAGAGGTTGAAGGCGATGTAGAATTCGTAATTGGGGATGCCCTGCCGACCGGTGTGCGCGCAATATGCCGCGACATAATCCGCCTCGCTCGGAATGTTGAGCGCGGCAAGATCCGCGCCATCCAGCCCCGGCACGATCTTGGCCGGCATGCGGAACATCATCGTGTGATAGGCGAAATCGGCGAGTGGATGGCCGAGTGTCGACAGCTCCCAGTCGAGCACGGCCAGCACGCGCGGCTCGGTAGGGTGGAAGATCATGTTGTCGCATCGGAAATCGCCGTGGACCACACTCGATTCCTCGCCGGGAGGAATATTGTCGGGCAGCCATGCGACTAGCGCGTCCATGTCGTCATTGCGGCCGGCCAGATCGTCGGCGAGATACTGCTTCGACCAGCGCCCGATCTGGCGCGCGAAATAGTTGCCCGGCTTGCCATAGTCGCCGAGGCCGATCGCTTCGGGGTCGAACGAATGGAGCTGCGCCATCGCCGCGTTCATCGCGTCGAAATAGGCTGGACGCTGCTCGCGGCTGACTTCGGGAAAGGCATTGTTCCAGAATACCCGGCCTTCGACCATGTCCATCACGTAGAACATGGTGCCGATCACATCATCGTCGGTACACAGCCCATGGATCGTTGCGACCGGGAACCCCGCCTTGCCGAGCGCCGACTGCACGCGCGCTTCGCGGTCTACGGCGTGCGCGCCGGGCAGCAGTTCGCCCGGCGGCTTGCGGCGCAGGACGTAGGAGCGCCCCGGCGTCGTCAGCTTGTAGGTCGGGTTCGACTGGCCGCCCTTGAATTGCTCGACGGTGAGGGGGCCTTCGTAGCCATCGACGTTCGCACGCAGCCATTCCTCCAGCGCTTTCTGATCGAAGCCATAGCCTTCGCGCACCGCGGTGGTGCCGGAATTGGCTTCGGTCAGGGCATCGGTCATCGCGCGATCAGTCCTCCGGCCACGGATAGAACGGCGGCATTGCGCTTGCCTTGCCGGTGAAATTGGCCGGGCGCTTTTCGAGGAAGGCGGCAACGCCTTCCTTGCCGTCGGTCTGCGAGGTGTAGAACACGCCGAGCGATTCGATCTCGTGGGCCTTGCGCGGGTGGGGCTGGGCGCTGTTGCGCAGGGTCATCTGGCGCATCAGTGCAATGCCCATCGGCGAGCGGTCCTTGACCAGCTCGCGCGCCAGCGTGCAGGCATCCTCGACCAGCGTTTCGGGCTCGTGGATCGAGCGCACCAGCCCGACTTCCAGCGCTTCCTCGGCGGAGAGGATGTCGGCCCGGTAAAACAGCTCCAGCGCCTTTTCGAGACCGACGATGCGCGGCAGGAACCAGGTCGAGCAGGCTTCGGGCACAATGCCGATGCGCCCGAATACAAAGCCGAAGCGCGCCTTTGTCGATGCGAGCCGCATGTCCATCGGCAATTGCATGGTCGCGCCGATGCCCACCGCCGCGCCGTTGATGGCGCCGATGATCGGCTTGAGGCAGTCGTACATGGCGAGCGTCACCTGTCCGCCGGTGTCGCGCACGCCGCTCTCGATTTCCGGCGACAAAGGCCAGTTCGACATGTCGTCGAGCGTGGGGGTCAGGCTCTCGTCGAGGCCGAATACGTTGCCGCCGACAGACAGGTCCATGCCCGCGCAGAACGCCTTGCCTTCGCCGGTTACGACAATCGCGCGCACTGCATCGTCGCCGCTCGCGCGCTTGTAGGCGTCCTCAAGTTCGTTTGCCATGTCGACGGTGAAGGCGTTCATCACGTCCGGGCGATTGAGCGTCAGGCGGAGCAGGCCATCGTCCACCTCGTATCGGATCGTCGAATATTCGCTCATTACCATGGCCCCTTTGCTGTTTCGCCTGCTTCTTTCCACTCGCGCTTGATCTTCTTTGCAAGCGACCATTTGTGGACTTCGGTCGGCCCGTCATAGATGCGGAAGGCGCGAATTTCCCGGAAAACCTGCTCGACGATCGTCTTGTCGGTCACGCCAAGCCCGCCCATTACCTGCACGCAATTGTCGGCAATCGTCATCAGGGCCTCGGAAACGCTGACCTTGGCCATCGAACTTTCGACCGTGCCGAGCGAGCCGCTGTCGAGCACCGAGGCGCACCAGTCGATCATCAGCTCGCACTGCTTGATGAGGATCCTGTTGTCGGCGAGCATGAAGCCGACGCCCTCGTGCTCGATCAGCACCTTGCCGAAAGCCTCGCGGCGGCAGGCATAGTCGGTCGCGATCTCGTGGGCGCGGATGCAGGCGCCAAGCCAGCGCATGCAATGCGAAAGGCGGGCAGGGGACAGGCGCACCTGAGCATACTTGAAGCCTTCGCCTGCCTCGCCGAGCATCTGATCGGCGGGAATGCGCAGATTGTCGATGGTCAGCGTGGCGTGGCTGCCGGGCATCGAATTGTCGATCGTGTTGGGAATTTCCTCGATGCGGATCGCCGGATCGGGCAGATCGATGAGGAACATGCAGGCGCCCTGTTCGGCCTTGGCCATGACGATGCCGACCCGTGCGCCATCATAGCCGGTAATGAAGGTCTTGCGGCCATTGACGACCCAGTGGTTGCCATCGGGCGCGCAGGTGGTCTTCATCATCGACGGATCGGAGCCCGCTCCCTGCCAGCCAGCCGGCTCGGTCATAAGGAAGGCCGAGCGGCCCTGTCCGGACACCAGCGGATCGAGGAATCGCGCCTTCAGATCGGGCGAGCCGACCTTGGCCATCAGGTACATGTTGCCTTCGTCGGGCGCATTGGTGTTGCAAGCGAGCGGCCCCAACGGCGACAGGCCGGAGCGGATCAGCACCACTGCCGTTTCGCGCTGGGTGAGGTGCGACCCGTCTTCACGAATATGCGGCGTGAGTACGCCCGCCTCGCGGGCCTTGCCCTTCATCTCGGCGACAAGCTCGTCAGTCGGCGCGCCGTGGTGATCGCGGCGCGGGTCGGCCTCATAGGGAAACACGACCTCGCGAACGAAAGTCTCGACCTTGTCGGCCATGTCGAGTGCATATTGGGAGATCGTCATAGCGGCGTTTCCTAGAATGACTGGCCGTCATCGACGGTGAAAGTGGAGCCGGTTGCCTGCGAAGAGGCGTCCGAGCAGAAATAGAGCACCGGAAAATCGAGGGACTCGATGTCCTGTAGCCGCCGCCTCCCGAAGCCCGCCATCTGTTTCTTTCCACCCTCGCTTTCGAACCAGTCGCCCGCCAGTTCGGTCTGGATGTAGCCCGGTTGCAGCACGTTTACATTGATGCCCTGGCGCACCCATTCGGCGGCGAGATTGCGCCCGAGGTGGGCGACGCCAGCCTTGGTGGCGCAATAAACCGCGTCGCCGGGGAGCAGCACGTCGCCCCCCATTGAGCCAATAAGGAGGATACGTCCCCTGCCGCTCTCGCGGAAATTTGCGGCAATCATCCGTTTTGCGCCTTCGCGTGCGGTAAGAAAGACGCCAAGCAGGTTGGTATCGATGACGCTGCGCAAGTCATTGGCGGGAATGTCCGTGGCGCGGCCCGAATGCGCTACGCCGGCATTGGCGATTACCGTATCGACCGTGCCGAAGTGTGCCTCGGCCGCATCGTAGGCGGCATTGGTCGAGGCTTCGTCGGTCACGTCCATGTCCACCGCCAGCGCCTCGCCGCCTTTCGTCGTCAGTTCGTCAACCAGCGCATCGAGCCGGTCCTTGCGTCGCGCGCCCAGCACCAGCCGCGCGCCCGCACCGGCG
>CAZRVW010000019.1:0-2206 GCA_964603645.1 uncultured Novosphingobium sp.
ATGACGAACGCCACGCCCCGATCCGCAATATCCGCATCCATCACGGTGACGCGCTGGAGGTGCTTCAGCGCGTCCCGGACGGGGCGCTCTCCTTCCTTTACCTGCTTCATCCCGACCCCTGGCCCAAGGCCCGGCACGCCAAACGGCGGATGATGAATGATGGCCCCGTGGCCATGATCGCGGAAAAGCTAAGGCCGGGTGGAGAGTTCCGGTTCGGCACCGACCATCCGGTCTACCTGCGCCATGCCTTGATGGTGATGCAGCGGTTCGCAGATGAATTCGAGTGGCTGTGCGAAAACCCCGCCGACTTCCTGGAGCGGCCCGGCGGCTGGCCCGAGACGCGCTATGAAGCCAAGGCGCGGCGGCAGGGGCACGAAGTCTGGTATTTCCGCTACCGGCGAAGGTAATTTCGTTCGCCGGCAACAAATTTCCTGTTTGGAGCTGCAAGCAAATAATTCGTTTCTGGCCATGAGGCACCTGCGATAAAAGTGGGGCGCAACATGACAGGAGACGCATCGCAATGGGCGATGTTGCCTACGGTTTCGACCTCGCCACCCTCCTGCCCTTCATCGCGATCGGCTTTGCCGCCCAAATCGTCGACGGCGCGCTTGGTATGGCATTCGGAGTCATAACCAATACCCTGCTGGTCGGCATGCTGGGCATGCCTCCCGCGCAGGCATCGCAGCGGGTTCACATTGTCGAGTGCTTCACCACTGCGACTTCTGGCATCAGCCACCTGTTGCACGGCAATATCGACAAGCGGCTGTTCTTCCGCCTGCTGATTCCGGGAGTGATCGGCGGCGTGACCGGAGCCTATCTGCTCTCGCATATCGATGCTTCGGTGGTGAAGCCCTTCGTGCTGCTATACCTCGCAGGGATCGGGGTCTGGCTGCTGGTGCGCGGCTTGCTCTATCCGCCGAAGCTCAGAGAAGCGAAGTACGTCGCACCACTTGGCCTGCTCGGTGGTTTTCTCGATGCTGCGGGCGGTGGCGGGTGGGGACCTGTGGTTACTTCGAATCTGCTGATCCAGGGCGCTGAACCGCGCAAGGTTGTCGGAACCGTCAATTCGGTGGAGTTCTTCCTGACGCTGACGATCTCGGCAGCCTTCATTTACCACCTCGGCATTGCCCACATAGCAGGCGCGACGCTCGGCCTGATTGTCGGCGGCATCGCCGCAGCGCCGTTCGCCGCCTGGGCAGCCAAGCACGTTCCACCCAAGCAGATGCTTATCTTTGTCGGCGTGGTTCTGGTCCTGACCAGCAGCTACGGCATCTGGAGCGCGTGGAGCTGAGGCCCAAGCTCTATCCCGCGATCCCCGCCGCAGCCAGCACTGCCAGAGTCAGCACGTCCGGCGCGATGGCCGTCATCGGCGCAACCTGAACCGGCTTTTCCATGCCGATCAGAACCGGGCCGATAGTTGTCTGGCCCGCAAGTTCGCGCAGCAGCTTTGCTGAGATATTGGCCGATTGCAGCCCCGGCATGATCAACACGTTGGCCGGGCCGGTGAGGCGGCTGAACGGATAGTTCTTCATCACCGTCGGATTGATCGCGGCATCGGGTGCAAGGTCGCCTTCATACTCGAATGGCTGCTCGCTCTGGTCGAGGATCTGCACCGCCTCGCGGATCGGTTCGAGCCACCGGCCTTCGGGATTGCCGAAGGTCGAATAGGACAGGAATGCGACGCGCGGCTCGTGGCCCAGGCGGCGTGCAACGGCCGCCGACTCCACGGCGATGGCGGCAAGTTCCTCGGCCGTAGGCCGCTCGTTGATCGTGGTGTCTGCGAGGAAGGTCGTCGTGTTCTTGCCCACCAGCACGTGCATGCCGAAGGGGGTATGTCCTGGTGCCGGATCGAGCACGCGGCGGATCTGGGTCAGCGACTGCGCGAAAGTGCGGGTCAGGCCGGTGATCATCGCATCGCCGACGCCGAGCTTGAGCAGGCCCGAGGCAAAGATGTTGCGGTCCTGATTGACCATGCGCTGAACGTCGCGCTCCATGTAGCCGCGCCGCTGCAGCCGCTCGTAAAGCATGTCGGCCATTGGCTTGACATGTTCGGAGACAGCCGCGTTTTCGATGCAGTAGCTCTCCGGGTCGGAAACGCCCAGCTCCGCCATCTTGTCCAGCACTGCCTGCGTGCGGCCGACGAGGATAGGCTCGCCGTAGCCGAAATCGCGGTGCTCTCTCGCGAAGGCGAAGGGATCGTCGGCGC
>CAZRVW010000019.1:2216-23569 GCA_964603645.1 uncultured Novosphingobium sp.
TAGCCGAAATCGCGGTACTGGATTGCGGCGCGCAGCACGATTTCGTCTTCCGCCTCGGCGAAGATCATGCGCTTGGGGTTTTGCTTGACCTGGGCGTAGACGTTGGTGAGCGCCGAAGTCGTCGGGTTGAGGCGGCTCTTCAGCTGGTGGCGGTACTCATCGAAATCCTCGATCGCTTGTCCCGCGACGCCTGAATCCATGGCTGCTTTGGCGACTGCCGAAGGCACGACCTCCATCAGGCGCGGATCGAACGGCGCGGGAATGATGTAGTCGCGCCCGAACTGGTGGTTCTTGCCATAGGCGGCGGCGACTTCCTCGGGCACCTGCTCGCGCGCCAGCTCGGCAATGGCCTGGGCGGCGGCGATCTTCATCTCCTCGTTGATCGCGGTCGCCCGTACGTCGAGCGCGCCGCGGAAGATAAACGGGAAGCCAAGCACGTTATTGACCTGGTTGGGGAAGTCCGACCGGCCCGTGGCGACGATGGCGTCGGGCCGCGCAGCGAGCGCGTCGGGCGGGGTGATTTCCGGATCCGGGTTGGCCATCGCGAAGATGATCGGGTCCTTGGCCATGTCCATGATCATCTCGGGCTTTAGCGCGCCCGCGACCGACAAGCCAAAGAACACGTCCGCGCCCTTCATGGCATCGGCAAGGGTGCGCGCGTCGGTTTCGATCGCATGGGCCGACTTGAACTGATCGACATTCTCGCGCCCCACGTAGATCACGCCCCGGCTGTCGCAGATCGTCACGTTATCGTGTTTCACGCCCATCGACTTGGCGAGCGAGGTGCAGGCGAGCGCCGCGGCACCCGCGCCGTTGACCACCATCTTGATGTCTTCAAGCTTACGCCCGGTGATGTGGCAGGCGTTGATCAGACCGGCGGCGGATATGATCGCGGTGCCATGCTGGTCGTCGTGCATGACCGGAATGTTCATGCGCTCGCGCAGTGTCTGCTCGATGATGAAGCAATCGGGCGCGGCGATGTCTTCAAGATTGATGCCGCCGAAGCTCGGCTCCATCATTGCGATGGCCTCGATCAGCGCTTCGGTGTCCTCGCTAGCCAGCTCGATGTCGATCGAATCGACGTCGGCGAAGCGCTTGAATAGGACGGCCTTGCCTTCCATCACCGGCTTGCTGGCGAGCGCGCCGAGATTGCCCAGGCCGAGAATGGCGGTGCCGTTGGAGACCACGGCGACGAGGTTGCCCTTGGCAGTGTAATCGTAGGCGGTGGCCGGATCTTCGGCGATGGCTTCGACCGGCACGGCGACGCCCGGCGAGTAGGCGAGCGACAGGTCGCGCTGGCTCGCCATCGGCTTCGAAGCGATGATCTCTATCTTACCGGGGCGAATCGTCTTGTGGTAGAACAGCGCCTCGCGGGCGGTGAAACTGACGTTGTTTTCTTCGGGCAATGCTTGTCTCCTGTCGCGCGCGCGAATAGCCAACCTGCCGCCCACGCGATAGGGGAAATATTGCGGCGCAGCGTTTTGCGAATCGCCACGGTCCCCGCTACGCGAAGGGGCTGATGACTGCCGCGCCCACCCCGATGATGGCCCAGTATCTCGCGCTCAAGGAAAAGGCGGGAGACTGCCTGCTGTTTTATCGCATGGGCGACTTTTTCGAGATGTTCTTCGAGGATGCACGTGAAGCCGCGCAAATCCTCGATATCGCGCTGACCAGCAGGGGCGAGCACGGCGGAGAGCCGGTGCCGATGTGCGGGGTGCCGGTTCATGCTGCCGAGGGTTATCTTGCGCGGCTTATCAAGGCAGGCTGCCGGGTCGCGATTGCCGAGCAGGTTGAGACCCCCGCCGAGGCCAAGGAACGCGCGAAGGCCGAAGGGACTGCCGTTTCCAAGGCACTGGTCGCGCGCGACATTGTGCGGTTCGTCACCGCAGGCACGCTCACCGAGGAGGCGCTTCTCGAACCGCGCCGGGCCAATGTGCTGGCGGCGCTTTGCGAGGTGCGCGGCGCTATCGGCATAGCCTCGTGCGACATTTCGACAGGCGAGCTGCAGCTCGAAGAGTGTGCGCCAGATCGGCTGGGCGCGGCGCTTGCGCGGATCGGAGCGAACGAACTTGTGGTCCCTCAGGGAGGGGCAGTCCCGGAAGAATATGACAATGCTATCGAAAGCCCCGCAGGCGGTTTCGATAGCGACGCCGGCGAGACTCGGCTCAAGGCGATTCATCAGGTTGCCACGCTCGACGGATTTGGATCGTTCAGCCGCGCGATGCTGGCAGCGGCCGGCGGGCTTGTGGCCTATCTCGACCATGTCGGGCGCGGCACTTTGCCCCTGCTGCTTCCGCCGCGCGCTCGCGATGGCGACGCGCACCTGGCGATGGATGAAGCGACCCGCGCGAGCCTGGAGATTCTCGTTTCGCAGCAGGGTGCGCGGGCAGGCAGCCTGATCGCTTGCATCGATCGCTGTGTCACCGGCGCGGGCGCTCGCCAGCTTGCCGAAGATCTTGCCGCACCGCTGCGTGACGCCGAGGCAATCGAGGCGCGGCTGGAATGCGTCGGCTGGCTCCATGAAAACCATTTCCTGCGCGAGGACCTGCGCGGCCTTCTCCGCAGCTTGCCCGATATCGGTCGTGCGCTTGGGCGGATCGTTGCCGGGCGGGGCAGCCCCCGCGATCTCGGCCAGCTGCGCGACGGGCTGGGGGAAGCCTGGCGCATTGTGGACCTGCTGGAAGATGCGCGCGATTTGCCTCCATTGCTGGCCGGTCTGTTGCCATCCCTGCGCGGTCACGGTGCACTGATCGATGAGCTGTCGCGTGCGCTCGTGCCATCGCCGCCGACTGAGCGCGGTCAGGGCGGATTCATCGCGTCTGGGTACGATGCCGGTCTCGATGTGCTGCGCGAGACGGCTGGCAATGCCCGCCGTGCAATTGCCGCGCTCGAAGCCGACTACCGCGAGCGCACTGGCATTGCCGCGCTCAAGATCAAGCACAACAATGTGCTGGGCTACTTCATCGAAGTTCCCGCGCGCCATGCCGACGCCCTGATGGCGCCCGATAGCGGCTTCACGCATCGCCAGACCATGGCTGGGGCGGTGCGCTTCAACGCCGTAGCGCTGCACGAGGAAGCGACACGGATCGCCGAAGCCGGAGCCCATGCACAGTCTGCAGAAGAAGCGCATTTCGAGGAGCTGGTCGCCTTGGCGGTCGAGATGCGACAACCGATTGCCGCGACCGCCGCCGCGCTGGCGCGGATCGACGTTTCCGCCGGGCAGGCCGAGCGGGCGACGGAGGGCGGCTGGGCACGTCCGCAGATTGTCGAAGAGCCATGCCTTTCCATCGAGGGCGGACGACATCCGGTCGTGGAGGAAGCGCTGGCTGCGCAAGGCGAACTGTTCGTTGCGAATGATTGCGCGCTCGATCCTGGCAACCGGCTGTGGTTGGTGGGTGGCCCCAACATGGGCGGCAAGAGCACCTTCCTGCGCCAGAACGCACTGATCGTACTGATGGCGCAGGCGGGTGGCTTCGCGCCTGCCACCTCCGCCACGATCGGGCTAGTCGACAGGCTGTTCAGCCGTGTCGGCGCGTCCGACAACCTCGCGCGCGGGCGCTCGACCTTCATGGTCGAGATGGTCGAGACTGCCGCGATCCTGTCGCAGGCGACCGAGAACAGTTTTGTGATCCTCGACGAAGTCGGGCGTGGCACGTCCACCTATGACGGGCTGGCGCTCGCCTGGGCGGTGGTCGAGGCTGTGCACGAGGTCAATCGCAGCCGCTGTCTGTTCGCGACGCATTATCACGAGCTGGCGCGGCTGGCCGAGACCTGCGACGCGCTGTCGCTGCATCATGTTCGTGCGCGCGAGTGGAAGGGCGATCTGGTGTTGCTGCACGAGCTTGCAGACGGTCCGGCGGACCGAAGCTATGGACTGGCGGTGGCCAAACTGGCCGGGGTCTCACCGCAGGTGCTGGCACGCGCGAAGTCCGTGCTGGAAAAGCTGGAAGAAGGACGCGCCGCGACGGGTGGGCTGGCGGCTGGTCTGGGCGAACTGCCGTTGTTCGCGGCCGCGCTCGATGCCGCCGAGGAAAAGGTCGACCGGCTGCGCGAGAAACTTGAGGGGCTCGACATCGATGCGCTCAGCCCACGTGAAGCGCTCGACCTGCTCTACGAGCTCAAGCGCGAGGCTGGTGAAAGCTGAACTTCGACCGAAAATCAGTTATGCCAAGGCCATGACTGACAGCGATCCCAATAAAATGAGCGGCAACGAGCTGGCCGAGGAGCGGACCGACCTCGCCGAGGACCGCAACATCATGGCGATGGAGCGCACATTCGCTGGGTGGATCAGGACCGCGTTCGCCGCGAACTGTATCGGCTTTGGCGTTCCGCGCCGTCTTCGGGGAATTTGAGCCGCCGTGGCTCGCCCGGGCAATTGCGACGATGTTCATACTTGCCGGAGCGGCCTTGGCGATCGTGGCCCAGCGCCGAGCGTGCAAGACGCTTGAGCGGCTTGAATCCCACTCGCTAGTTGCTGCTTCTTCGCCCAATTTCAAGGCGCTGGCCTATTCGGTAGCGCTTGGTGCCATCGTCCTTGTCGCCGGATTGTGGATCCTCAACGACAAGGTGATCTAGTCCGGCAAGGCCGGGATCACCGTGTCGGCACCGGCTCCGGCCCGGAATAGTCGTAGAAACCGCGCCCGGCTTTCACTCCGTACCAGCCCGCTTCGACATATTTCACCAGCAGCGGCGCAGGGCGATACTTGGGGTCGCCGGTTGTTTCCTGCAGCACCTTGAGGATTTCCAGGACCGTATCGAGCCCCACGAAATCGCCAAGGGTGAGTGGCCCCATCGGGTGATTGAGGCCGAGCATGACGCCCTTGTCGATGTCCTCAACTGTTCCGGCGCCCGAACCGAGCACGAAGCACGCCTCGTTGAGCAGCGGGACGGCGAGACGATTGACGACGAAGCCGGGCTCGTCGCCGGCGATGATGACTTCCTTGCCCATGCCCTCTGCCAGCGCTCGGGTGCGGTCGGTCGTATCCTGAGCGGTGGCAAGGCCGGGGATCACCTCGACCAGCTTCATCAGGGGCACCGGATTGAAGAAATGCATGCCGATGAACCGAGCCGGGTCGGGAGCGCTACGCGCCATGCGGGTGATCGGAATCGAGCTGGTGTTCGACGCCATGATTGCATTGGCGCCCAGAGCCTTGCCGGCTTCCTCGAAGATCTTGAGCTTGATTTCCTCGCGCTCGGTTGCCGCCTCGATGATGAAGTCAGCCTCGGCCATCGGCGCATAGTCGGCGATGGGATGGATGTTCGCCATGGTCGCATTGGCGTAGGCCTCGGCGATCTTCTCCTTGGCGACGAGCTTTTCCAAAGTCGCGCCGATCTTGGCTTTCGCGCCTTCGGCCAGCTCCAGCTTGATGTCGGATAGCAGCACCTTGCTGCCGCTTGCCGCCGCTGTCTGCGCAATGCCCGAGCCCATCTGGCCCGCGCCGATCACCGCGATAGTGCTCATGTCGAATCCTCTTGAAGAAATGCGATTGGATGAGCCTGCCTAGCCGGAGCCTACTGACTTGGCTAGCTATCCGCGGTTCGCTCCGGGCACCCAGAGCACATCTGCCTTGCCGCCGTCATTTTGCGCTCGCGCCAGCACGAAAAACAGGTCTGACAGGCGATTGATGTAGACAAGCGCGGCGGGATTGACTGGTTCGCCGCTGGCTAGCGCGCTCATCGCCCGTTCTGCTTCACGCACTGCAGCGCGTGCGACATGCAGGCGCGCGGCAGCTTCGTTTCCGCCGGGCAGGACGAAGCTGGTGAGTGGGGCAATGGCCTCGTTGGCCGTGTCTATTGCGTGTTCGAGCCATTCCGCTTGTTCGGGCACCATGCGCAAGACCATGTCGGAAGGGGTAAAATCCTCACCGGGGGTGGCAAGATCGGCGCCGAGATCGAACAGATCGTTCTGAACGCGGCTCAGCGTGCCCGCGTACGGGCTGTCCTCCATCGCGCACAGGGCAAGGCCGATCGCACTGTTAGCTGCATCGACCGCGCCGATCGCCCGCATTCTTGGGGCATGTTTGGGCAGCCGCGAACCATCGACGAGCCCGGTCGTGCCGTCATCGCCGGTGCGTGTGTAGATCTTGTTCAATCTGACCAAAGGGCGCTTCCTTCTGGTCGCGTTGCTGGCAGCGGAAAACCAGTTTCCACCTTTCCGCACAATGCTCCTAGCGGCTCGCCATGATGACAAGCGCGACGACGACGATGGCCAGCGCCTGATACTTGATGCGCGCGAACATCATCTTGTTTTGCCGCAATTGCATCTCGCTGGCGCCTGCGCCTTCTTCGCGTTCGAGGTCCATCTTGGTGCTTTGCAGGAAGGCGGAGATGCCGCGCACGAGGCTGACTACCACCATGATCAGCAGGATCACGAGGATTGGAATGAGGACATAGTTCATGCCTGATATGTAGTCCCTATCCCAGCGAAATGCCAGTAGGCAGCTTATCGGCGCGCAAGGCATCTGCCAGTGCTCGTCCATCCTCGCCGCTCGCCCTCCGGTCTGCCAGTGAGGGCGAGCCCCGCCGCTTCGCGAGTTTCTTGCCGTCAGCCTCGATGAGTAGCGCATGGTGATGCCAGAACGGCACCGGCAGGCCCAGCAGCGCCTGAATCAGACGATGGACATGACTGGCTTCGAACAAGTCGTGCCCGCGCGTCACAGCGGTGATGCCTTGATCCGCATCGTCGAGCGTGACGGCAAGGTGATAGCTGGCAGGTTCGGCCTTGCGCACCAGCACAACATCGCCGAACCGGTCCGGTCGAGCGACCTGTGGCCCGGCAAGCTCGTCCACCCATTCGAGCGGCCCCGCGCGGGCCATGGCTGCTGCGACGTTGAGCCGCCATGCCGCGCCGGCGGGATCGATGTCGCGGTGCTTGCAGGTGCCGGGATAGACCGGGCCATCGGGGCCGGTGGCGCTCGCCGCCGCCGCGATCTCGGCCCGGGTGCAGCGGCAGGGGTAGAGCAGCCCCATGTTGCGCAGGCGTTCGGCGGCATCGCCGTAAGTTTCGATCCGGGCCGACTGGCGCACAGGTTCGCTGGTCCATTCGAGCCCCAGCCATGCCAGGTCGTCGAGCGCCTGCGTGGCGAACTCGGCGCGGGATCGAGCACCGTCGATGTCCTCGATCCGCACCAAGAACTCGCCTCCCTCCGCGCGCGCGCGATCATGCGCGACGATGGCCGAATAGGCGTGGCCAAGATGGAGCGGGCCATTGGGGCTGGGCGCGAAGCGGGTGCGGATCATTTCCGTTGCTGTCTGGCGCACGAAGGCGCGAGCGGCAAGCGGCGCCCGAGATGTTGATGGTTCGGCAAACAGGTGTGGATTCCAAAGGATTGCAGGTCTTGACCGGGTTTCCCCGCCATGCTCTTAACCCGCCATGTTCTGCCATCGAACCGCAATAATATCCTGCGACAAGAGGCCATGCTCAGGTCGGAGCTGATCGAGCGCGCGGCTCGTTTCCGCAGCGCGGATGGGGATCCCTCTCGCAATCTTGCCGATTGCCCTGCGCTTGTCCTCAACGCCGACTATACGCCGCTTTCCTATTATCCCCTCAGCCTGTGGCCTTGGCAAACCGCGATCAAGGCGCTTGTGCTGGAGCGTGTCGACGTCCTCGAGAGTTACGACCGTGAGGTTCACAGCCCCAGCTGGACGATGCAGGTTCCTTCGGTCATTGCGCTCAGGCAATTCGTGAAACCGTCGCAATTTCCGGCCTTTACCCGATTCAACGTGTTCCTGCGCGACCGCTTTTCCTGCCAGTATTGCGGCTCGCCACGTCATCTCACCTTCGATCATGTCGTGCCGCGCAGACTTGGCGGCAGAACCAGCTGGGAGAATATCCTGACGGCCTGCGCCCCTTGCAACATGAAGAAGGGCGGGCTTACGCCCAAGCAGGCCCGAATGTCGCCACTGGTCAAGCCGATCCGCCCGACGAGCTGGCAGCTGCAGGAACGTGGCCGCGCGTTTCCGCCCAATTACCTGCACGAGACCTGGCGGGACTGGCTCTATTGGGACGTCGAGCTGGAAGCCTGATGCCCGGCGGCGGGCGCGGTTGCCCGTTCAAGTTTACCCGATATTAACCGAACACACCTATTCCTACAGCACCGACGATCGCATTCCGCCGCGCAACCAGCAGGGCGAGCTCTATGCGGGCAAGACCACCACGGTGCGCAGCTCAACAATCTCGATCTCCTACGATCCCGCCGACGCGGTCTATACCCTCGTCGTTTCCGACCCGCTTTCGGGCGCCGATGCCCAGACCCGGTTCCAGGATCCGGCGAGCCGCACCGACTTTGGCGGCGCGGTTGAGCCGCAGTGGGGCACGCCCGAGCTTTCGAACCCCAATATCCGCTATCTTCAGGCAGGCGATGGCGACCCATTGTCACCCTACCGCAAGAGCGGTTCCGGCTTCGTCAACGACGGCGACAACCAGAACGCGCCGACCGGCGCGCCGCAAAGCGCCTATCAGGCGAGCAGCCTGTTCTTCCTCCAGCCGGGCACCGAAACGCAGTATGTCACCTATGCCGGCTACATTCGCAATACGCTGAATTTCAAACAATTCTCGATCATCGGCGATCCGATCCTGCATAACCAGACCGAATGGCATCTCGAACGCGGCGCCTTCGCCTTTGGCCAGAACACGCCGAACGACAATGTGCCATTGACTGGCGCGGGTACGTTCAATGGTTCGATGTTGGCGACCATGGTCTTCAACCCGACCATCGACGGGCAGGATCCTTCCGGTCTGGTCGATCTGCCGACCTATTTCCAATGGATCGAAGGCTCGGCTCAGCTCAATGTCGACTTTGCAGCAAGCTCCTTCAACCTGTCGCTCAACGGCACGGTCACCAAGCCGTTTTACGATTACTGGACCGAGCCACATATCAACGTCGTACCCGAGGGTTCGACCTTCGCGGCAGCCGGCAAGGGCGACATCAACATGGTCAACTTCGGAGGCTTCAAGGGCTTCTTCGAAAGTGCCAGCCTGACGTCTCCCGAAGGACTGCGTAATGTTGCCATCGAGGGCTCGACCATCGACGGCACCTTATACGGGCCGGGGGCGGAAGAAGCCGGGGGCGGTTTCCGCATCGTTGGCGGCAACCCCGACGAGCGCGTGGACATCCTTGGCGCCTTCATCGGCAAGCAGTAATGCAAATCAGCACGAAGCATGGCCTCGCCACCGCCGTTGCGGTGGCGAGGCCATGCTCGCTGCCCAGTCGGCGAGTGCGGAAGAGGCGGCGGCCCCTTCCGTCGGCAAGGCGCCGCAGGGCGAGCGCGGTGAATGCGCCGTCGGCAGCTGCAAGTACAGCCTCTCGCCTGCAGAACTTCTTGTGCTTGCGGAAAAGCTTGTAAGCGACGGCAAGTATGACGAGGCACGACCGCTGGTGGCTGCGCTCAGGGCCGCGCCAAGCATGGCGATACCCTACAATTTTCTCGATGGCATGATCGCCATGAAAAACGGTGACGCCGGCACCGCGACGAGCCGCTTCCGCGCCATCCTGAAAGACAACCCCGACCAGACCCGGGTGAGGCTCGAACTGGCAAAGGCGCTGCTGATGCAGGGCAAGTACTCGGCTGCCGACTATCACCTGCGCCTCGCGATGAACGACGAGGGCCTGCCCGAAGACATTTCCCGCATGATCGGCAATGCCCGCAGCGTGATCCGCTCCAAGCGCAAGTTCCGCTTCGGTTTCGATTTCGGCTTCGCTCCCGATACC
The DNA here is from genome assembly GCA_964603645.1 of uncultured Novosphingobium sp. Lineage (GTDB taxonomy): Bacteria > Pseudomonadota > Alphaproteobacteria > Sphingomonadales > Sphingomonadaceae > Novosphingobium. The sequence goes on from CAZRVW010000019.1 coordinate 11,927, forward strand.
AATATCAATTCGGCCACCGCCGCCGAGACTGTCGACATCAATTTCGGCCCGAACCGCGTGCCGATCTCGCTGGACGACACGGCGAGGGCGCGTTCAGGCATGGGTGCGACTGCGAGCCTCTATGCAGGAATGCGGCTTCCCGTGGGCGGGGCGGTATCGCTGGTCTCGGACTTCGATGCCGATTCCGTTACGTACAAGAACAACGACTTCAGCGACTATTCGCTTCAGTTCGCGGCGGGGCCAGAACTGGCGCTGTCTGACCGCACCGATGTGCGCCTGCAGGGTGTGGGCCTCTATCGCTGGTATGGTGGCAAGGTCGCCGCCAAGCAGTTTGGCGCGAAGGTTACGCTGCAGCACGAGTTTGGTCGCAGCCAGCGGGTCGCCTTCCAGATCGACACGCGCCGCACCGCCTCCGAGCTCAACACGGGTTACACTGGCTGGCAGCTTGGCGCGAACGCCACATTCGAGCAGGTCGTGGGTCGTTCGGCGATCCTGTCCGCCTCGCTGCTGGCAAGGCGCGACACGATGCGGGCAGACTTCTATTCGAGCAAGACGCTGGGGATGAACGTCGGAATCGGCGCGGAGCTGCCCTGGGGCATTAACGCCGGACTTTCGGGCGGCGTTATCTGGTCGCATTACGACGATCCGCAGCTGGTCTTTTCGACCGAGCGCCGCAAGGACTAGCGCTACAACGCGCGCGCCTATGCGGGCCTGAGGCAAGTGCGCATTGCCGGCTTCTCGCCATCGGTTGAGTACCGGTTCACAAAGGTCGATTCCAATTACGACCTCTACCGTTCAAACCGTCATCGCTTCCATTTCAAGCTGGCGCGCTATTTCTGATCCTGGCTCGCGATCGACGACGCTGGCCACCGCCACATTCATCGTGACGTTCCCCAGCGTGCGCACGATATCGGGAAGCATCTCGACGGCTATCAGCAGCGCCAGCGGCGCCAATGGCACACCCATGGCAATCGCGATCGGAATGAGCGTTGCGAAGAAGCTCGCTGCCGACGCCACGCCTGCCACGCCAATCGAGCACAGGACCGCAATCGCGGCTGCGGCGATCATGGCCGGAAGGCCCGGTTCGATGCCCGACATCTTCGCAATGTAGTAAACGACCGCCACGTTCATCGCCGGGCTGGTCGCCTTGTAGAGCGCGACCGCGAGCGGGAGGACGAATTCGTCGGTGCTGTCCCTGAGGCCGAGCCTGCGACATGAGACGATCATGGCGGGCAGGCTCGCGAGCGACGACTGGGTCGACAAGGCGACAGTCTGCGCGGGAAGCATAGCGCTCGCAAAACGAAGCGGTGGCTGTCCGGCCACCAGCCAGGCAAGCACATAGCTCGCAAGCGCAACCATCAGGCCGACTGCGGAGACAATGACGATATAATGGCCAAGCGCCGCGATCATCGCGGTTCCGCTTGCACTCGCCATGCCCACGGCCAGCGCGAATACGCCAATCGGCGCCAGCATCAGCACCCAGCCGACGATGACCATCATGGCCGCGGCCAGAGCTTCGAACAGCCGTGCGAGCGTGCCCCGCCGTCCCGTGTCGAGCTTGCTTGCGGCCACCGCAAACAGGGCGATGAACACGACGAGAGGGAGCATTGTCCCGCTTGCTGCGGCGGCCATGACATTGTCGGGCACGATCCCGACAATGAAGTCGCTGGCTGCGACTGCCGCCGGCATTTCCGCTCCGCTCTCGGCCGCGAGCGCTTGTCCTGCCTCTGAAGAAATCGGGAACATGGTGAGCAGCAATGGTGTCGCGACAAGCCCGATCACAGCGCTTGCCACGAGAGTTACAAGGAACCACACCATTGTGCGGCGCGCCATTGGCCCGGCCCGGGCGGCCTCCATCGCTTGTGCAATCCCTGTAAACAAAAGCCCTGCGACAAGCGGGATGATCGCCATCTTCAGGGCATTCAGCCAGACCGTCCCGACCGGACCGGCAATCGCCAGCAGTCCATCGAGAACCGGACCGCGAGGCAGCGCCAGCCCGACCGCGATCCCGGCAACAAGACCGGCGAAGGTCAGCACCACCGGGACCCTGATTTCGGGGAGACTGGCCGCCGTGTCTGCTGGTGGAACCGGATCGCTGGCCGCCATAACTCATCCTCATCAGGCCGATTGGAGGGATGACATTGCTGCTCTTGCGCGACATAGCAATTTGTCAGCATTTCGCAGGTATCAGGCGCATATCATGACGAAGCAATTTTTCGGCACCGACGGCATTCGCGGCCGTACCAACGCTGGGGCGATGACCGCAGACGTGGCCATGCGGGTCGGCCAGGCAGCGGGCACGCGGTTCCTGCGCGGTACGCACCGGCACCGCGTGGTCATCGGCAAGGACACGCGTCTTTCCGGCTACATGCTCGAAAACGCGATGGTCGCCGGTTTCACCAGCGTCGGCATGGACGTGGTGCTGCTCGGGCCGATGCCGACGCCTGCCGTCGCGCTACTGACCCGCGAGTTGCGCGCCGATGTCGGCGTGATGATCTCGGCAAGCCACAACCCCTACGAAGACAACGGCATCAAGTTGTTTGGTCCCGATGGGTTCAAGCTCTCGGACGAGGACGAACTCGCGATCGAGGCCATGCTGGGGAGCCAGCAGCCGCTGGCAGCTTCTGCCGATATCGGCCGGGCGCGCCGGATAGAGGACGCGCGCGGACGTTATATCCACGCGGTCAAGGGGTCGCTGCCGCAGGATGTGCGGCTCGATGGTCTCAAGATTGCAGTCGATTGCGCCAATGGCGCGGCCTATCAGGTCGCCCCTTCGGCCTTCTGGGAACTGGGCGCGGAGATCGAGACCGTGGGCGTCGAACCCAACGGCAAGAACATCAATGACGGCTGCGGCTCGACCCATCCGCAGCGGGTTGCCCAGAAGGTGATCGAGACGGGCGCCGATATCGGCATTGCCCTCGATGGCGATGCCGACCGGCTTATCGTCGTCGATGAGAAGGGTGAGATCGTCGATGGCGACCAGATCATGGCGCTGATCGGCAGCCAGCTTGCTGCGCGCGGTGAATTGAAGGGCGGCGGCGTGGTCGCGACGGTCATGTCGAACCTGGGGCTGGAACGCTTCCTTGCCGGCAAGGGCCTGGAGCTCGTGCGCACGCAGGTCGGCGATCGCCATGTGCTCGAGGCGATGAAGGCGGGCGGTTACAATCTCGGCGGCGAGCAATCCGGCCACATGATCCTGCTCGACCACGCGACGACCGGCGACGGCACCATCGCCGCGCTGCAGGTGCTTGCTGCGCTGGTCAAATCGGGCAAGCTGGCGAGCGAATTGCTGCACCTGTTCGATCCGGTGCCGCAATTGCTCAGGAACGTGCGCTATTCCGGCGGTAAGCCGCTCGAAGACGCGAAGGTCAAGGCCGCAATCGCAGAGGCGGAGTCCTCGTTGAATGGCAAGGGCCGTCTGGTAATCCGGCCCTCAGGCACCGAACCGTTGATTCGCGTGATGGCCGAAGGCGACGATGCGGACGAGGTTGAAGCGGCGGTTGCCTCGATCTGCGCAGCGGTGGAGCAAGCGGCGGCGTGAACCCGCCACCGCGCATCCTTGCAATCGCCGGATCGGATTCGAGCGGCGGGGCGGGAATCCAGGCCGACATCAAGACGATCACCATGCTCGGCGGCTATGCCATGACCGCGATCACGGCGGTGACGGCGCAAGACACCACCGGCGTGCATGCGGTGGAGGTGCTCTCGCCCGAGCTTGTGACTGCACAGATCGAAGACTGCGCGGGCGATATCGGCGTCAATGCAGTGAAGATCGGCATGCTGGGTTCAGCGGCCAATGCGCATGCCGTGGCCGACCTGTTACAGCACGCCAATGTGCCGATCGTTTTCGACCCGGTGATGGTCGCGACAAGCGGCGCAGCGCTGGCCGACGATGAAACAATCGCCGCCTTCGAACGCCTGATGACTATTGTCAGGCTCACGACACCCAATGTGTCCGAACTGGCTGCACTTGGCGGCAAAGCGGGCATGGCCGCGCGCGGGGTGACTTATCTCGCCAAGGGCGGTGATGCCGATAGCGACATTGTCGAGGACCGACTGGTCAAAGCCGATGGCGAAAGCATCGTCTGGCAGGCTCCCCGCATCGACACGCGCCACACTCACGGGACCGGCTGCACCCTGTCCAGCGCCATTGCGACCTATCTTGGGATGGGGCTCGAACTGCCCGAAGCGATTGGCAAGGCGCGTGCCTTCGTCCGAGCCGCGTTGGAAAATGCGCCGGGGTTCGGTTCAGGCCATGGTCCGATGGGGCATCAGGCGGTGCGGCCGGACTAACCGCAATCCAGACCATAAAACTGCTGGATCAGCCGCCACCCCTCGTCCGCCGTCTCGACCCGGTGAAACAGGTCAAGGTCGTCGCGATTGATCACGCCTTCATCCGCCATCGCTTCGAAATCGACAATCCGGCTCCAGTAGTCCTTGCCGTAAAGCAGGATCGGGATCGGCTTCATCTTGCCAGTCTGGATCAGGCACAGCACTTCGAACAGCTCGTCGAATGTGCCGTATCCGCCGGGGAACACCGCCAGCGCGCGCGCGCGCAGCAGGAAATGCATTTTCCTGAGCGCGAAATAGTGAAACTGGAACGACAAGCGCGGCGTTACGAAGCGGTTGGGGGATTGCTCGTGCGGCAGCACGATGTTGAGGCCGAGCGATTCCGCACCGACATCGGCCGCGCCCCGATTGGCCGCTTCCATGATCGAAGGCCCGCCGCCCGAGCACACCACGAATTGGCGCATTCCGTCCTCGACCACGGCGCATGAGCTGGCCGTGCGCGCCAGTTCGCGTGCGACGTCGTAATATTTGGCCTTGGCGACCAGCCGCTCGGCCACGGCCTTGCTCTCTGGTGTGGTCGCTTCGGCGAGCAATTGTTCGCAGTCTTCGGGAGACGGGATGCGCGCCGAGCCATAGATCACCAGGGTCGAGCCAATGCTGGCTTCCTCCAGCAGCATTTCCGGCTTGAGCAACTCAAGCTGGAAACGGACCGGCCGGAGTTCGTCGCGCAACAGGAAATCGGTATCGCGAAACGCAAGCCGATAGGCCGGGTGGGTCGTTTGTGGTGTATCGCTCGGGCGAGCATCGTCGAACGAGGCTTCCTGTTCGGCCTTGTAGAACCGGCGTTCGGTGAGATTTTGATCTTCAGTCATGGTCGGGCCTCTTGGCGGTTCTTTTCAGTCGCGACAAGGCGGCATTCCGGTTAGGTTCCGCGCATGACGGACAGGAGATCAGTGCTAGGCGGCTTCGGTGCTACAGCGATGCTGGGCGCAGCACCGCGTCAGGTCGGCGGATCGCCGCCGCTGGCAAGGGGCATGCGGCTTCGGCCCGGCGATACGGTCGGGCTGGTCTGCCCGGCCGGTTTCGTCGGGGACCGCTTCGGGGTCGAACAGATCTCGCAGACCGTGCGCGCGATGGGGCTGGAGCCAAAGCCCGGAAAATTCCTGCTGTCGCGCGAAGGCTATCTCGCCGGCACCGATGAGCAGCGCGCGGAAGACCTCCATGCCATGTTTGCAGACGACACGGTGCGCGCCATATTTGCGGTACGCGGCGGCTGGGGCTGTCAGCGAGTATTGCCCTATCTCGATTTCGACCTGATCCGTGCAAATCTCAAGCTGCTGGTGGGGTCGAGCGACATCACCGCGCTCCTGCTGGCGAACTGGGCTAGGGCGGGCCTATACGGGATTCACGGGCCTAATGCCGCGCATTCCTGGCCGCCGGGGGTCTGGGCCGATTTCCGGGCGCTGGCGTTCGAAGGCGCCAAGCCCGCCCATTCGGTGCCGGGCTGGAAGGGGCCGGGGCTCGCACAGCGCGGCGACCGCGTACATACATTCAGTAGCGGCAAGGCGACGGGGAGGCTGCTGGGCGGTAATCTCTCGGTGCTCTCGGCGATGGTCGGCACGCCATTTTTCCCCGATATGACCGGTGCCATCCTGTTCCTTGAAGACACCAACGAGGCCGAATACCGCATCGACCGGATGCTGACGCAACTTGCGCAGGCCGGCGTGCTCAAGAACGTCGCGGGCGTGGTGTTCGGTCAGTGCACCAATTGCACGAACCCTGGCTCGCCCTATTCGAACTTCACGGTCTATGAGGTTATGGACCATCATTTCAGGCCGCTCGGCGTGCCTGCCTTTTCGGGCCTGCGTTTCGGCCATATTTCGGATACGATCTGCCTGCCGGTCGGTGCCGAAGTGCGGATCGATGCCGACAAGGGTACGCTCGAGGTGCTGGAAGCGGTTGTGGCCTAGTTAGGCTTTCCGGCCCGCTCTGCCGCATATTGTTGCGCGCGAAAGCGCAGGTAATGCCGGATCGCTTCGAGCGTCGCATCGTCGATATTGGGGAAGCGGGGCATTCCGGACGGAACAAGCACGCCATCACGGACCACGGATCGGAACACCGCGGCATCCAGAATGAGCGGCGATGTCCGAAGGTTGGGACCGGAGCCTGCAGCAAGCGCTTCCATGCCATGGCAGGTCATGCATTGTACGAAGGCGCGACCCCCGGCTTCGACCAGTTCAGGATCGGGAACGAAGTCCGGATCGGCAAGCGGAGCACGGACCAGCACATTGTCCCGCGGAGGCAGGCTCGCCTTGCCATTGAGCGCGAAGGTCAGCACACGGCGTGGCAGATAGTAATCGGTTTCAAGCTTGGCATTCTCGGGTGAGAACAGTCCGCCGCCGCCCGCGCCATTGCCGGTGAGCACCGTGACATATTGCGTGTCGTCAATGCGGTAGGAGATCGGCGGAGCGACCACTGCTGCACCTGCAGCAAAGCGCCACAGTTCCTTGCCGCTGTGCGCATCGTAGGCAACGAGGAAGCCATCGAGGCGCCCCTGGAATACCACGTCGCCTGCAGTCGAAAGCACGCCGCCGGGCCAGTTGCCGGGAAGCGCAACGCGCCAGCGCTCCTTCTGCGCGATGGGATCCCAGGCCTGGAGGTAGCCGCGCCGCGCGCCGGGCAGGTCTGGATCGACGTCCAACATGGTGCCGGAGGAAAGGGCAGGTGGAAGGTTCGTCAGGTCAAGCCCATCGTCGCCGATCAGGCTCGCGCCCTCGATGACCGGGATGTAAAGCAGGCCGGTGCGGGGGCTGAAGCTCTGTGGCAGCCACGAATGCGCGCCGCGTACACCTGGCCAAAGTTCGAACTGGCCGGGCTTACCGTGATAGCGCAGGCCGGGATTCTCGACCGGGCGCCCGGTTTCGGGATCGATCCTTTCGGCCCAGGTTACCTTGTCGGCGAACTGGCCGGTAGACAGCAGCTCGCCGGTCTTGCGGTCGATCACATAGACGAAACCGTTCTTCGGCGCCTGGATGAGCACCTTGCGCGGCTTACCCTCCCATTCCAGCGTGGCGAGGCTCATATCCTGTGATGCGGTACAATCCCACTGTTCGCCGGGGCAGATTTGATAGTGCCAGACATATTCGCCGGTATCTTCCTTCACCGCGACGATCGAGGCGAGGAACAGGTTGTCGCCTCCGCTTGGGCTGCGCACCGCCTGATTGGTGGGGAAGCCATTACCGACGCCGATGTAGATCAGGCCGAGTTCCGGATCGTGGGACAGCGCGTTCCAAACGGTGCCGCCGCCGCCCCGGCGCGTGCCGTCGGTATTCTTCCAGCCGTCGGGCCAGCTCGCTTCCATCAACGCGTCTGCCCGGCCGCCTCCGGCGCTCGGCTCCGCGCCGGGTACGGTGTAGAAGCGCCATAGCAGCTTGCCGCTGGCGGCGTCGTAAGCGGTTACGTAGCCGCGCAGCGGCGTGTAGTCCGCGCCGCCGTGGCCAATCAGCACCTTGCCGCCAAACGCGCGGACCGGGCCATCAGTGTAACGCATGTCTCCAGCCGGATAGTCGTGCTGCGTCCAGGCGAGTGCGCCGTTCGAAGCATCGAGCGCGATCAGTCGTCCGTCGTGGGTTCCGAGGAATACTTGCCCGTCGGCATAAGCGAGGCCCTTTGGTCCCCAGCCGAGCTGCAGTTGCATGCCTTCAGACACTTCGCGTGCGCCGCTGTCGTAATCCCACAAGGGCCTGCCGGTCGCCGCATCGAAAGCGCGGACATGGCCGTGGCCGGTGGTGACGAACAGCTTGCCTTCGGCCATAACCGGACCGGTAGCGCTGTTACCCTGGGGCAGATCGGCGTACCAGGCGAGTTTCAGGCCGGAGACATTGCTGGTATTTATTTCCTCCAGCGCGGAATAGTGCCGCTCGGTGCCGTCGTTTCCGAAACTGTGCCACTCGCCGACCGCCGACGGGCTCTGTGAAACGCGGTCGCAACCGCTTAGCAACAGGGCCGCAGCAAGTGTGAAAAGCAGTCGCAACGCCATGGCTCAGCTCTTTGGCAGCGCGAACGCGGTGATGGCCCCGTTCTGCTGGCCACCTGTGCGTGCGGCATCGGAAGCGACAATGACATATTGTCGCCCGTCCTTACCCATGAAGGTCATCGGGCGGGTTGCGGAGTTGCCGGGCAAGTCGGCTTCGAACAGCACTTCGCCGGTCTCGCTGTTCCAGGCGCGGAAGGCATGGTCCTGCGAACCCCCGGCGAATACGAGGCCGCCAGCTGTCGCCATGGTTCCACCGAACGGCGGCGTGCCGATCGTGAAGGGCAACCGCGAGGCTATGCCCATCGGCCCGAGATCGCGCGCCGAACCGATCGGGCGGCGCCACACCATCTTGCCGGTCGAAAGGTCGATGGCATTGATCATGCCGAAGGGCGGCTGCTGGCACGGGATGCCGAGCGGCGAGACGAAGGGCGAAATGCTTGCCGCATAGGGCGTGCCTTCCTGCGCCACTGCGCCGCCGGAATTGGCGGTCGAGCTCGCCTTGAGGTCCCTCGCTTCGGGATCGTCACGCTCCATCAGGCGGATATAATTGACCAGCTCGAACGACAGCGTGAAGCCAAGCTGGCGGGCCGTATCCACCGAGAAGCTGCCCCAGTTGGTGCCCCCGGTATAGCCGGGATCGGCAATGCTTGGCGTCAGGCCGGGCGGCGTGAAATAGCCGTCATAGCGCGCCTTCTTGAATGCGACACGGCACCACAGCTGATCGAGCGCGCTGACCCCCCACATTTCGCTCTCCGTGAGCAGGGGGCGGTCGAGCCGTGCAAACTGGGGCGACCACGGCTGCGTCAGGGCCATCCTTTCGACCCCTCCGTTCTGCGGCGCGGGGCGTTCCTCGATCGGGAAGAGCGGGGTTCCGTCGCGCCGGTCGAACACGAAGGTCTGGCCGCGCTTGGTCGGCTGCAGCAGCGCCGGGATTACTTCGCCATTCTTGCCGTGCCAGTCGAACAGGACTGGCTGCGAAGCGATGTCATAGTCCCACACGTCGAGGTGGACGGTCTGGAAATACCACTTGAGTTCGCCCGATTCGGCGTCGAGCGCAACCACCGAGCTGGCATATTTGTTGCTGCCCTCCGAGCGGTGACCGTAATAGTAGTCGGGCGTGGCGTTGCCGAGCGGAGCATAGACCATGCCCAGATCCTCGTCGGCGCTGAGCGGACCCCAGGCATTGGGCGTGCCCTGTGCGTAGTTCTCGCCCTCGGCGGGTTCACCGCGCTTGTCGGGGTTGTCGACATCCCACGCCCATGCAAGCTTGCCGGTCACCGCATCGAAGGCGCGGATCACGCCAGACGGCTCGCCCGCGTGCTGGCCATCGGCGACTGCGGCTCCCAACACGATCTTGCCGCGTACGATCGTGGGCGCGGAGGTCTGGCGGATGAAGCCGGGATTACGCTGGACGATGCCGCGCTTGAGATCGACGATCCCGTTCTCACCAAAGCCCTCGCACGGTTTGCCGCTCAGCGCGTCAAGTGCAATCAGCCGTGCGTCGGTTGCTGCGACGAAAATGCGCTTTGAACACTCGCCTTCGGCTTCGGGTACTTCGTAATAGCCGACGCCGCGGCACTTGGTGAGGAAATGGCCGGATACGTCCGATTTGGCATCATAGGTCCACGCCGTCTCGCCGGTTTCCGGTACGGTGGCGATCACGTCACTGAGCGGTGTGCAGTTGTAGAGCAGGTCGCCCGTCTTGAGGCCCACGGTCTGCACCTGCGCCATCGGCTTCGCGAGCCATGGCCCCATCGGGATCGACCAGACCTTTTCGAGCTGGCCGGCATTGCTGCGGTCGATCTGCGCAAGCTGCGAGAAGTGACGGCCCTGCTTGCTGCCGCCGAAATGCGCCCAGTCGTCCCCGGGATCGGCCGATGTTGCGACGAGCTCGCGCTCCGCGGCCGGCGGCACCTGGTAACCCGAACGCACGGCGAGCGTGACTGCCAGAATCGCGGCCAATGCCAGCGTAGCGATGCTGGCGCGGCGCGGCGTGCGCGGTCCCTTGACCAGCGCATGAATCAGGAACGGCAAGCCAAGTACCAGCGGCGAAAGCAGGCGCGGCATCAGCGCCCAGCCGTCCAGCCCTGCTTCCACAAACGACCACACGACAGTGATTGCCAGCATGACCATGAATATCCAGAAGCCGGTGCGCCATTTGCTCAGCACCACGGCGATTCCCGAAGCAATGGCGGCAAGGCCAGCGGGCAGGTAATACCATGAACCGCCAAGTCCGATCAGCTGGCCGCCCCACCAGGCCATGACTGCGCCGATTGCGAGCAGAATCAGGCCGAACACGATTGCCGCAATTCGGCCAAATGTCATCCCGGCTTTCATCGGCCCGTTCCCCCTTCAGTCATCCCATTGGCCCTTTGGGCCCAATCCCACACCGGTTGTTGCAGCAAGTGCCCCGGCAGGGCAAGGGGAATGGAATCGCAATGGAAGGGAGCGTCACGTCAGGCAATGAGCAGCGAATTTTCGGACTGGATCGGACGCAGCGAGGAAATGATCGACACGATCGAGGCGGCGCGCAGCAATGCCTTGCGCGCGGCACTGGGCGATCCGGCGTCGCGGGCGGCGGGCGAGGATATGCCCCTGCTGCATCATTGGCTCTATTTCTGGAACGTGCAGCCGCCTGTCGGCCTTGGCGAGGACGGGCACCCGGCCAAGGGCGGCTTCCTGCCGCCGGTACCCTTGCCGCGTCGGATGTGGGCAGGCGGGCGCGTCGAATTCGTTGCACCGATTCGGCTGGGCGAGCGTGTCACCAAGGTGTCGAAGATTATCGACGTACAGGAGAAGACCGGCAAGACCGGGCGGCTGGTGTTCGTTACAGTCGAGCACCGGCTGACCGGCGAGGACGGGCTCGCGATCATCGAAGAGCAGGACCTTGTCTATCGCGAGCCCGCCGCGCCCGGCTCGATCACTGGGCCGTCAGGCGATGGGCCCGCTCCCGATGCCGCCTGGTGCGAGGCGGTGAATCCCGACACGGTGCTGCTGTTCCGCTATTCGGCGCTGACCATGAACGGCCATCGCATACACTACGACCTGCCCTATGCCATGGACGAGGAAGCCTATCCTGCACTGGTCGTCCACGGGCCGCTGCAGGCGAGCCTGCTGGTTGATCTTGCCGCGCGCAAGCTGGGAAAATCGATCGCGAAATTTTCGTTTCGGGGACAGCAGCCCGCCTTTGCCGGAGCGCCGCTTCACGTCTGCGGTGAGGCAAGCGACGAAGGCGCGAGTGTCTGGACCGAGCAGGACGGCAAGAAAAACATGACGGCGAGCGTCACGCTGGGCTGATTAGCCCACCATGTAGCCGC
>CAZRVW010000020.1:0-2463 GCA_964603645.1 uncultured Novosphingobium sp.
CGAGGAAGACTACGCCCCGCAGCCGTTCGACGAGGACGTGCCCGGCCAGTTCCCCACGGTCGGCGCGGTACAGCCCGAAACGCCGCCGATGTTCGTCGTCGATCCCGACCACCAGCCGCTTGCGGGCAAGCACGTGCTGGTAACGGCCGGGCCCACGCGCGAGCCGATCGACCCGGTGCGCTACATCGCCAACCGCTCTTCGGGACGGCAGGGATATGCCATAGCCGCCGCCGCCGCCGCGCTGGGCGCGAAGGTCACGCTGGTTTCCGGCCCCGTCAATCTCGATACGCCAGCGGGCATCGAGCGGGTCGATGTCGAAACCGCGGTGGAAATGGCCGAGGCGGTGAAGGAAGCGCTGCCGGCCGACATCGCGGTCATGGTCGCCGCTGTCGCCGACTGGCGGGTCGACAAGGTCGCGGGCGAAAAGCTCAAGAAGCGCGGTGCCGCCCCGCCAGCGCTCCGGCTCACCGAAAACCCGGATATTCTTGCCAGCGTCGCCGGCATGCGCGAGCGGCCCAAGCTGCTGGTCGGCTTTGCTGCGGAGACCAACGACGTGATCAAGCACGCCAAGGACAAGCGCAAGCGCAAGGGCGCGGACTGGATCATCGCCAACGACGTTTCGGGCGAGGTGATGGGCGGCGACATGAATACCGTGCACATCATCACCGCGCTCGACGTGGAGGACCTGCCCGAAATGCCCAAACATGAGGTTGCCATGGCTCTGGTCGAACGCATGGCCGAGGCGCTTGCCGGATCCGCGGCCAATGCATAATCCCTCCGTCCCCGTCCCGGTAAAGCGTCTGCCGCACTTCGAGGGGCTGGAGCTGCCCGCCTACGCCACAGAGGGCGCTGCCGGGATGGACGTGCTCGCGGCCGAAGATGTGACGCTTGCGCCCGGTGCGCGTCATGCCGTGGCGACCGGCCTCGCGGTGGCGATCCCGCATGGCTACGAGATTCAGGTGCGTCCGCGTTCAGGCCTCGCGCTCAAGCACGGGGTCACCGTGCCCAACACGCCGGGCACGATCGACTCTGACTACCGCGGAGAGCTCAAGGTCATCCTCATCAATCACGGCGATAGCGCGTTCGAGGTCAGGCGCGGCGACCGGGTAGCGCAGCTGGTGCTGGCACCAGTGACCCAGGCGACGTGGCTGCCGGTTGACGAGCTCGACGAGACGGAGCGCGGCGAGGGCGGCTTCGGCTCGACTGGCGGCGTCGTTTCGCTGGGGAACTAGCTCCCGATTCCGAGGATCGCCCGTGCCTCGTCAGCCGTGGCGACCTCGCGGCCCATTTCGCGAGCGATCCGCGCAAAGCGCTCGACCATTTGTGCATTGGTGAGGGTCTCGCCGTCCCATCGTGGCAAGTCGCCAATGCCGGTGCGCACGTGTCCGCCCATGGCGATGGCCAGCAGGTTGAGCATGCGGTGGCTTTCAGGCGAATTCGCGTGGGAATTGAGATTATTGGAGAAGTTGTGGATGAACCACACTAGCGGAGCGCGCCCCTCTGGCACGGCGTCAAGGAACGCCTGAATTCCTCTCGCGCCCGGAATGGGGCCGAACGGCGCCGTATCCGCGAAATTGAGGTGGACCGCCACAGGATCGGGCACCAGCCCCATGTCCTGATAATGATAGATGTGGCGGATATGACCGGGCTCGCGCACGCCGAATTGTGTGCGAAAGCCCGCCTCGCGGCACCATGAGAGGAACGAGACAGCCTCTTCGTGCAGGGTGAAATTGGCCTTGTCGCTTACGAATCGGTTCTCTTCGGGATGCCACCAGCCAAGGTTCGCCGCACCGACGAAATAGACGAATGTTTCAAGCCGCGCTTCGGGATCGGCGCGGAGATCGCGAACATGGGGAAACAGGACGTCGGAATCGCCGTGGCCGACCATCGTCTGATAGGGATAGCTGGGATAGGGCAGAACATCGCCGTGCCGCTTCATCGCAATCATGGCGTCGCGGTAAAATGCCGTGTCATCCACCCTGCCGGCATCGATTGTGCCCGGAGCGGCATTGGGATCGCGCGGGTGAAAATGAACGATCGATGCGCCGGCGTCCATGCATCGAACAGCATCGGCGGCCACTTCGTCAGCCGTCAGCGGAACGTGCCGATTGTCGGCCCGTGTAACGGTTTCGTTGAGCGCGACTTCGATGATGAGCTTGTCCATGGCCTTCCCGCCCGCGAATTCCTTCGCGGTCAGTCTCGGTCATCGAGGACCGGCTTGTCCAGTGCCGAAGCAAAAGGGCGGACCCGCATTTCTGCGAGCCCGCCCCAGGGGAGGTCTCCCTCAAGGGGAGATGCAATATTCAGGTGTCAGTTGCCGCGCTTGTCCTCGGGCGCGATGGTGATGCGCACGGGTTCGCCGGAATTGCCGGGGAATCCGGTAAACATCGCCTCGACCAGATTGGGCACGAGGTACTGCAGCTTGTTCGAGCGCGAAACCGCTTCGGCCTTGCCTTCGAACAG
>CAZRVW010000020.1:2473-22988 GCA_964603645.1 uncultured Novosphingobium sp.
ACGCCATCGACCCGCCGGTCAATCTTCATGTCAACGCCGCTGGTGTAGACGGTGTAGACGTCGATATCGTTGCCACCGAACCACGGATCGTACCAGCCATAGGACCACAGGCCGCCGCGATAGGGGCCCCAGTAGCCACGGCGTCCGTAACCATACCACGGCGACCAGTAAGGCGAATGCGAGAAGCCGGTCGAGCGAATGCGATCGCGTCCCTTGTCAACGCCATAGTCGAAGCGCACGAGAAGTTCAGCCTTTTCGGGATCGGCGACCGGCGTATAGCCCTGTTCGCGCATCTCCGTTTCGACGAGCGCCGCATATTGGCCGAATTCGATTCCGCCCGCCATCTGCGGATCGTCGGCGACGACCGCGAAAGTCTGCCCGGCGGGAGGGGGGAGTTGCGACTGGAAGCGCTGGACGTCGGCGCGAAACGGGGTGGCGCATGCGGCGAGGCCGAGCAGCAGGATACCCGCAATCGCCAGCTTGACGCTGGAAAGCCGTTTGGTGGCGTTAATGGTCATCGTTTCTTCTCTCCAGAATGACGCGATCCGGCAAAGACGCGAAGGAAAAGTCCGGATGCTCTTTATTGTGAACACTTTGGACGAAGCGTGCTGAATGAGGGTTGAACTCCCTTTTGAACAGTTCTTGACGCAAATGGCGAGGCCAATCGTGTCCGGATCAGTCAGGCAGCTCTCCGGCGGGCGGACCAGACGCGCCGGTAACGGTCTACGTAATATCCGCAATGATCGAGGCCGAGATCGGTGACCATGAGGTAGTAGACCCTGCCCGCCGCATTTTCCTCGTCGATGAAATCGATCTGGGTGGTGGTGACATGATGGCGGCGAAATCGCGGCGCGGGCGTGCCAGGAGCCAGCGACCATGCCTTCGCAAGGTAATCCCTGATGCCGTCCTTGCCGGAGCATGAGAACACTGCCGATTCGTAAACCGCATCGTCGCAGAACGTTCCCACGAATGCATCCAGGTCCCTCCGGTCTCCGGCAACGTTGTACCTGGAAATCGTGTCCTTGATCAGGACGCGGTCCGTGATGAGATTCGCCGTCATCGGCCATCCTCCCCTGGCTGGATCCCCATGCCGGTATATCCGGGTCCGATCCTTGGCGAAACCGGGCGTTCCAAGCCAGGCGAGCGGGAATTCAGAAATCGTAGATGAGCGTCATGCGCGTGAGCGTATCGGTCTTGACCGCGCCCTGCGGCGGATCGGTATCATGCTCGACCGTGTAGGAGAGTCGCGCCGCGAGACTGCTATTGATTTTCGCTTCGAGTCCGGTGGCGGAGATCAGGGTGCTGTTGCCCGCCTCGATGTATGCACTGGCCGCTTGGGTGAGCTTGAGGTTGTCGGCAAAGCGCCACGCGAAATCGAGCGCAGCAAGCGCGGCAAGGCTGTCCTTGGAGCCATCGTTCACGAATCTCGTGTGCCGCCATGCCGGACCGCCCTTCATCGAGAGCTTGAGATCGTCGCGATCGAAGATGCGATAACCCAGGCCGCCAGAAGCGGAAATGCGGCTGGAAAAACCCTGGAACCGGTCGCGCTCCCATTGTGCGAGGCCATAGGCGAACAGCCTCTCAGTGATGTGGTAGTTGGGCTCGTAGGCGAACAGGAACTGCTCCTTGCTCGTCGTGCCGTTGGTGCGCTGGTAATCGGCGGCTGCGATCAGTTTGTGGCGCCAGTCGATACCCTTGCGTTCCAGCGCGAGTTTTGCGGTGATGCCGGTCTCGCTGCTGTTGCCGGTCGACCGCGCGGCGCCGATTTCGCCCTTGCCGCTCCAGTTGTCGAACAGGCCGGCAGAGCGTAATTCGCGCTCCTTGCGGGCGGCTTGCTTCGCCGCCTGTGCCATCTGCGCGGCCTTGAAGCTGTCGTGAAGCGCATCGATTTCTGCCTTGTCGGCAGGGTTGGTCTGCGCTGCGATTTCGACAACGGTCCTGACCTTGTCTGCATCGCCGGTGGCGATCGCGGCCTCGATCATGGCACGGACTGGTGGAGGGAGTTCAGCGCGGACTTCGATTGGCAGAGTAATGGCGAGTGCAAGCACGCCGGACGAAACACATTGCAGTACGAAGCGCACGTTATCTCCCGGGATTGTCAGCCCCTTACCAGTCCCAGCGCGCGATAGGCCTTGTCAAGGGTTGGCCTGGCAAGTTCACGTGCTTTCAGCGCGCCCTTGGCAAGTACCGCGTCCAGCGCCTCGCGATCCTGCTTCAGCTCGACGAAGCGTGCGTTGATCGGGCTGAGCGTCTCGACCAGCAGTTCGCCGAGCGCGGGCTTGAACTTGCCGAAGCCCTCGCCGCCGAACTCGCCCAGCACCTGATCGACCGGCTGGCCGGCCATGGCCGCGTAGATGCCGACGAGGTTTGCCGCTTCCGGCCGTCCTTCCAGCCCGGCAGCCTCGCTGGGCAACGGCTCGGGATCGGTCTTCGCCTTCTTGATCTTCTTCATGATCTCGTCTGCGTCATCGACAAGGTTGATCCGGCTCATGTCCGAAGGGTCGCTCTTGCTCATCTTCGCCTCGCCGTCGCGCAGGCTCATGATCCGCGCGGCATCGGGCGGGATGATCGGATCGGGCAGGGTGAATACGCCCTTCACGTCGCTGTTCTCATCCGCGTAGCCGGGCACGAAATCCACGTTGAATTTCTGTGCGATGTCGCGCGCCAGTTCGAGGTGCTGCTTCTGGTCCTCGCCCACCGGAACGTGGGTTGCCTGATAGAGCAGCACGTCGGCAGCCTGCAGCACCGGATAGGTGAACAGCGCGATGGATGCCCCTTCGCGGTTCTTGCCCGACTTGTCCTTGAACTGGGTCATGCGGTTGAGCCAGCCCATCCGCGCGGTGCCATTGAGCAGCCATTGCAGCTCGGCATGGGCGGGGACCTGCGCTTGGTTGAACAGCACCGAGCGGTCGGGATCGACCCCGCAGGCGACGAGCGCGGCGACCATCTCCAGCGTGCTCGCCGTAAGCTGCGCGGGATCGTGCGGCAGCGACAACGCGTGCAGGTCGGCGAGGAAAAAAAGGCAGGTGCCCGGCTCGTGGTCGTCCTGCATGCGCACCCAGTTGCGGATGGCGCCGAGGTAATTGCCGAGATGGAGATTGCCGGTGGGCTGGATGCCCGAGACGATGCGCATGGTGAGGCCTTGCTGATTTAGTTGTGCGCGCCAATAGGACGCAGATGCCGGTGCGGCAAGCTTGCCCGATTTCAGCCTTGCCGGCGGCGAAGTTGGTCCAGCGTTTCGCGATTGAGGACGCCGAGCACGACAGCGGCGAGGAGGAAGACGCCGCCGCCCAGTGCGACCAGTCCGACAATCGCGCCGATCCGCTCGATTGCCGAACCGACGTACCATTCCGCGCCCCAGGGAATAGCGTACCACAGCACGCCGCCCATGATCGCGGCGGCAATCGCGATCCGAGCGATCCGGCCCAGCACGAGCGCGGTGAGGTGGTAATAGCCTTTGCGGACAAGGATCGCGTAGAGCAGCACGGTGTTCGTCCAGGCGCCGATCGCGCCGCCCAGCGCCAGTCCGACGACGCCGAGGCGCGGGACCAGGATAAAATTCGCGATCACATTGACGACGAGCCCGGTCGCGGCGGTGTAGACCGGCGTTTTCGTGTCCTTGCGCGCGAAGAAATTGGGAACCAGCACCTTGACGAGGACATAGGCGGGTAGACCGACCACGAGCCCTGCCACAACTGCGCCGGTGGCCAGGCTGTCGGCCAGGGTATAGGCGCCGCCGGTGTAGAACGCGCGCGTGAACGCGCTGCCCGATATGAACAGCGCGACGGCGGCGGGCAGGGTCAGCAGCATCGACAATTCCACGGCATTGGATTGCAGGCGGAACGCGCCGTTGTGGTCCTCATTGGCGACGTAGCGCGAGAGCGAAGGCAGGATCGCCGTGCCCAGCGCAATGCCGATGATCCCGAGCGGCAGCTGGTTGAGCCGGTCGGCCATGGCGAGAAACGTGATCGACTTGTCGGGCAGGGTCGCAATGAAGAACAGGTCGATAAACCGGCTGATCTGATAGACGCCCGCACCGAAGACGGCGGGCAGGATGAGGATGCCCAGTTCCTTGACGCCATGGGTGATGCGCGGACGGCGCAGCCGCATGGTGAAACCGGCGCGCCGGGCCCAGAATCCCAGCCAGACAAGCTGGAGCAGCCCGGAGACACTTACCGCTACGGCCAGCCCCATGCCGGTCAACTGCTTGCCGTCCTCGCCGCTGCCTTGCGTGGCGCCGTAGACCAGCGCGGCGATCAGGCACAGGTTGAGCATGATCGGCGCGGCTGCTGCTGCGGCAAAGCGCGACATCGAATTCAGAATAGCGGCGAACAGCGTGGCCAGGCTCATGAAGGCGAGATAGGGAAAGGTGATCCGCGCCATCAGCACGGCCAGCCCGAAGGTGTCGGCATCGCCTTCAAGCTTGTCGCTGGCGAACAGGCCCATGATCCAGGGCATGACGATCAGCGCCAGTGCGGAAAAGATAATCAGGATCGGGATGAGAAAGGCCATCACCTCTTCGGCGAATTGACGGGCCTCCGAAATGTCGCCGCCTTCTTCGGTGTAGCGCCGGTTGAACAGCGGAACGAAGGCTTGCGAAAAGGCCCCCTCTGCAAATAGGCGGCGGAAGATATTGGGGAGCTGGAATGCGAGCTGCCAGGCATCGGCGACACCGCCTGCGCCTAGGACGCGGGCCAGCAATATGTCGCGTGCAAAGCCGAAAATGCGGCTGACCATGGTCAGCGCGCCGATGGTGCCGACGTTGCGGACGAGGCTCATCGCCGCATCATCCTCGCAAGAGGATCAGCTGTTGCTGGCAGGCGCGCCTTCGCCTCCGCCTTCGCCCTGCTGCTCGGCGGCAGCGGCGAGCTGCTGCATATAGAGCCCGTTGAAGTCGATCGGATCGAGCATCAGCGGGGTGAAGCCGGCATCGCGGATTGCATCGGCAATGATGCGGCGCGCGAAGGGAAACAGAATGCGCGGTGCTTCGGCGAACAGGAAGGCATGCGACGTGCTCTCGTCGAGGCCGCGAATGCCGATCAGCCCTGCATAAGCGAGATCGACCGCGTAAGCGGTGCCTTCCGAAGTCTTGGCGGCAGCGACGATCTTCAGCTCGACTTCGTGGATGTCGCCCTCGATCAGCTGTGCGCCGATGTTGAACTGCACGTCGATCTGCGGCGCCTCGGTCCACTGATAGCACTGCGGCGCGTTGGGGTTCTCGACCGACATGTCCTTGATATATTGCGAGATGATCCCTGCAGCCGGACCGTCGTCGGCGCCATTCGCGGCGGGATCGGGGTTGAGGTCGGTGATGATGTTGCCTTCGTCGGCCATTTTCGTTGCTTTCCGCTATGCGATGAATGGAGCGACCCCTGCACGCGGGGTCTGGTGCGCGCGCCTAGCACCGGCGCGGGCGGGCGGCAATGGCCGTTTGGCGCCACCTGAGGGCTTCGGTCACCTCCCTGAAAGCTTTTGTCCGGTATAAAAACCCGATGGACCGAGCAGGATAGCGTTGTGCATTTGTCAACCATGCCTATCTCGGGTTATGAAGGTATTCCAATGCTTAACGTCTCAGGGAAGATGGACCTCTCGGTGTGACTGTCGAAATCGTTATCCTTGCCATGATTGCCGCGTTTCTCGGGCTGCGGCTCTATTCCGTGCTGGGCCGCCGTGCAGAGCATGAGGAAGAGCCGATTCAGGGCCGCATCGATCAGCCGCCCGCCATGAACCGCACTTCGGTTCCCGCCTCGCTGGAAGAAGCGGAGACGTTCCCGCCCCGCATGCCCGAACGCCACTTTCCGTCCGCTACGCCGATGGTCGAGCGCGGCCTGCGCGAGATTTCCGCTGCGGATCGCCGGTTCGACGCTTTCGCCTTCATGGACGGCGCTCGCGGCGCCTATCGCATGATTCTCGAAGCTTTCTGGCAGGGCGACAAGGACGAGTTGCGCCAGCTTTGCGATCCGGCGGTCTATGACGGTTTCGCCGAGGCAATCGACGCGCGTGTTGCCGCAGGTGAGACGCTCGACAATCGCCTTGTGCGGATCGAGGAAGCCGCCATTACCGATGCCGCGTACGAAGCGCCCATGGCGCGCATTTCCGTGCGCTTCCGTTCCGACATTGCAGCAGTGACGCGCGATGCCGACGGCAACGTGGTTGCCGGATCTCTCGACGACGCGATCGAGCAGATCGACGTTTGGACTTTCACGCGCAACACCGCTTCCGATGATCCCGACTGGCTGCTGGAAGAGACCGACGAAGGGTAGACCTGTGGGGGGCAGAAGGCTTGCTGCTCTGGCGCTGATAGCGCTGCTCGGTGCCTGTGTCAGGCTGGTCCCCGGTCAAACCACGTCCATCCCGCCTGTTGAACCAACATCGCCCGAGCCTGCGACCGCACTGGCCGCGGGGCTGAATCCCGGCCCGGCTGTCGAGAGCCTTGGTATGGCGAGTGGCGATGCCCTCCTCGCCAAACTGTCTTTCGTGGAAAGTTGCCCCAGGCTCCTGGCGCGCGACGATGCCAGCGGGCTGACGCGGCAGGCAGACTGGCGATTGCCCTGCGAGGCGGCAGGGCGCTGGACCGGGGATGCGTCGCGCTTCTTCGCCACCTATTTCGAGACGGTTCGCGTCGGCGAGGGCAAGGCTTTCGCCACCGGCTATTTCGAGCCGGAAATCGAAGGCGTGCGTCTTCGCCAGCCGGGATACGATGTGCCGGTCTACGGCATGCCTGCCGATCTGGTCCAGGCCAAACCCGGCGAGGCCGAGCCGCTCGCTTCCGGCAGGATGCCGCTGGGCCGCTATGATCAAACGGGACGCTTCGTGCCCTATCACGACCGCACCGCGATAGAGCAGGGCGCGCTGATGGGCAGGGGACTCGAAATCGGCTGGGCAAAGGATCCGGTCGAATTCTTCTTCCTACAGATCCAGGGATCGGGGCGGCTGCGCGCGCCTGACGGGACGGTGATGCGGATCGGCTATGCCGGGCAAAACGGACAGCCCTATACCGGCATTGGCGGGGTGATGCGGGAGCGTGGCCGGCTCGGCAGCGGCCCGGGCCAGTACTCCGGTTCGATGCAGGGCATCATGCAATATATCCGTGACAACCCCGAAGAAGGTCGCGCACTGATGCGCGAGAACAAGAGCTGGGTGTTCTTCCGCGAACTGACGGGCGATGGACCGATTGGCGCGCTTGGTGTGCCGGTCAGGCCGAAAAGCTCGATCGCAGCCGATCCCAAATTCGTACCGCTGGGCGCGCCGGTGTGGCTCGATCTCGACCGCAACGAGGCCGACGGGATGTGGATCGCGCAGGATACCGGCGGTGCGATCAAGGGTGCCAACCGCTTCGATACCTTCTGGGGTGCGGGCGCAGACGCGCGGCTGACGGCTGGCGGCATGAGCGGGCGCGGCGAGGCATTGCTGCTGCTGCCCAAAGGGACGCTGCGACGGCATTCGGGCCGGTGATTCCGGCGTGAGTCGAAACGGGCGCGATCTTTCGCCGGACGAAGCCGACCTCTGGGCACGGGTGGCGAGCACGGTCACGCCGCTGGGCGCAAAGGTGCGCAGGCCTCCGTTGCCGTCAGGGATCGTCCCGGTGAGTTCTCCCGCTGTGCCGGCAAAAGTCCCCAAATCGGCGACGGTCGGCGCGGTCCATGTGCCTCCGGCGACACATGGCCTCGACGGCGGATGGGAACGAAAACTGGGGCGGGGCGCAGTCTCGCCCGATTTTACGCTCGACCTGCATGGCTGCACGCTCGATTCCGCGCACTCGCGGCTGCTGCACGGCCTGACCCAGGCCAAGGCGATGGGCGCGCGGCTGGTGCTGCTGGTCACCGGCAAGCCGCGCCCGGCCGATCCCGCTGACCGGACATCGCGGCGCGGAGCGATAAGGGCCAAGGTCATCGACTGGCTGGCGGCGAGCGAGCATGCTGCAGACATAGCCGCGATCAGAGGCGCCCACCCTCGCCATGGCGGGCAGGGGGCGCTCTACATTATCCTCAAACGTCGGCGATAGTGAGTTTGCTGTTTCCGCATCGCGAATAGCGAAAAACCGGTTCCCACTTCTTCGCGCGATGCTTTACCCGCACTGTCCGCGGTGCAGCAGCTTGTGGTCGGCCAGCACCAGCGCCATCATCGCTTCGACGACCGGCGCGCCGCGAATGCCGACGCAAGGATCGTGGCGGCCCTTGGTCTGGATATCGGTCGCCTCAGATACACCCTGCTCATTTGGGCGCGTGATCGTCTCGACCGGTGTCAGGATCGAACTGGTCGGCTTGAAGGCGACGCGCACGACGACCGGCTGCCCGGTCGAGATGCCGCCGGCGATTCCGCCCGCGTGGTTGGCCAGAAATACGGGATAGTTGCCTGTCTCTGACGGGCGCATCTGGTCGGCATTGCCCTCTCCGGTGAGGCGTGCGGCAGCGAATCCGTCGCCGATCTCCACACCCTTGACCGCATTGATGCTCATCATCGCGCCTGCGAGGTCGGCATCGAGCTTGGCGTAGAGCGGGGCGCCCCAGCCTGCCGGAACGCCGGTCGCGACGCATTCGACGACTGCGCCGAGCGACGAACCCGCCTTGCGCGCGCCATCCACCAACGCCTCCCAGCGCGTCGCCGCCGCCGCATCAGGACAGAAGAACGGGTTGTTCCCGATTTCGCGGGCATCGAACGAATCGCGGTCGATCTCATCGCCACCGATCTCGGCGACATAGGCCATGATCGTCACTTCAGCGATCACCAGCCGGGCGACGCCGCCCGCCGCGACCCGCGCCGCTGTCTCGCGCGCCGACGACCGCCCGCCGCCGCGATAGTCGCGAAGGCCGTATTTGGCGTCGTAGGCATAGTCCGCATGGCCGGGCCGATAGGCCTTGGCGACCTCGCTGTAATCCTTGGAGCGCTGGTCGGTATTCTCGATCATGAGGCTGATCGGGGTGCCGGTCGTCTTACCCTCGAAAGTCCCCGAGAGGATCTTCACTGCGTCCGGCTCGTTGCGCTGGGTGGTGAACTTCGACTGGCCCGGCCGCCGCGCATCGAGGAAAGGCTGGATCATGCTCTCGTCGATTGCCAGCCCCGGCGGGCAGCCATCGACCACCGCGCCAAGCGCGGGCCCGTGGCTCTCGCCCCAGGTCGTGAAACGCAGCAGATGGCCGAAGCTGTTGATGCTCATGGCGGTGCTTTTGTCCTATATCGACAAATTGTCCAGCCCGCGCCCCGTTGCATTGAGCCGCGTCGTCCAGCCCGCTAGGACCATTGCAAAGCCTTCACACCTTCGACAGGAGCCAAAATTGACCGTCACCCTCTACGGCATTCCCAACTGCGACACGGTCAAGAAGGCCCGCAACTGGCTCGACGAACAGGGCATCGACTACGCGTTCCACGACTACAAGAAGCAGGGTGCGGACCCGGACAAGCTCAAGGCGTGGGTCGCCGAAGCGGGTTGGGAAGTGGTTCTCAACCGGCGCGGCACAACCTTTCGAAAGCTGCCCGAGGCCGACAAGGCCGATCTCGATGCGGGCAAGGCGGTCAAGGTGATGGCGGGCAACCCGAGCTGCATCAAGCGCCCGGTGGTCGAGCATTCCGGCGGCCTGCTCGTGGGCTTCAAACCCGACGAATGGCAGGCGGCGTTCGCGTAGGAGGCCGGCGGGCGACACGCACCCGCTGATCCGGCCCGTCAATCGTCAGAAGTTGGACAAGACCGCAGCTACGAATTCGTGGCCGGTCCAGTCGATGGTATTGTCGGGAAAGTTGACCCCGCCATAGTCGATGCGGCGGTACTCGGCCCGCGCGCTGATCGTATCGGTCAGCGCCAGTTCTGCGCCGCCACCCAGCATCAGTCCGTCGATGCCCTTGCCTGCGCCCGTCAGGACACCGTCAAGCCAGGCATAGCCCACCTTGCCGTAAAGCAGGGCGGTATCGCCGATCTTCATGCCGCCAAGCCCGGCCACGCCATACCGAGCGTCGCTGCCATTGGTGTAAAGCCCCGCGCTGCCTTCGGCACCCAGCACGACCGGGAGATCATCACCGAGCGGCAGCCTGTAGCCGGCGACCGCGCTGATCACGGCGGAATCGTCGGTTTGCTTGAACGGGCCGGTCAGCAGCGAGCCTTCGCTCTTCAGCTTCCCGAGGCCTGCCTCGACGCCGATATAGGGTCCGTCGAACGGTTCGGCATTGGCCACGCCCGGCGCCATTGTTGCGGCACAAGCTGCTCCCACCAAGGTCAGCTTTCTTGTTGCGCGATTGCTCATTTGATCTCCTCTGTGAACAATTCAATTCACTCCCGGGGCGCCCTTTCAGGTTCAACGGTGAATCGCTGCTGAACTGTGCACTTGTTCACTGATGTCCCGCGCGCTTGCCGCGTACTGCCCATGCTTGGTATGCTTGCACTGTAACCCGCTATTCCTGGCAGCCGAGCGTGACCGGAGACACACCGTGAAACCATTGCATGAGAAGGAAATAGACCAAGCCCGTGAGTTTCTGGCCGAGAGCGGCCGGAAACCGGACGACTACTCCTTCGATGTGAATTTCATGGAGCCCGATCCGGATGGCGGCGGCATGTTTACCGTGCGCTACGAGGTAACCGTCACAGGCCCCAAGGATGGGGCGAGCGGACAGTACATCGGCGGGATTGGGCTGGACTGGGTTGCGGCGTTCGCGGAAGAGCTGGGTGAGGGGACGTTCGGCTAGGCGCGTTGGGCCGTCACAATATAGTTGAGCGCCAGATCGTCTGACAAATGCAGACCCTTTGTGGGCAACCACGCGATCCCTTTCGGCTCGCTCATGGTGAGGCCAGCACCCCCAAGCAAGTCTGAAAGCTCTTCGGGCGCGATGAAGTCGTCCCAGACGTGCGTCCCTCTCGGGATCGCACCGAGCCGCTCTGCCGCTTCCACAAGCAGGAGGCGTGAGCGTGCGGTGCGGTTCGGCGTAGACAGTACCATCAGACCATCGGAAGCAAGCTGGTTAGCCAGCGCGGCAACGAAAGCTTGCTTGTCAGCAACATGTTCGATCACTTCCATGGCGCACACGAGATCGGAGCTCGGTAGGTCAAGTTCCGCCACTTCGCCTTGCTGGTAGTCGATGGCCAGTCCCATCGCCTCGGCATGGTCGCGCGCCGCCGCGATATTCTCTGGCGCCGCGTCGACGCCAGTAACCTGCGCGCCGAGCCTGGCCAGCGGCTCGCACAACAGGCCCGCGCCGCAGCCCAGATCGAGCGCGCGCTTGCCATCGAGCGGGAGGCGCGCTTCGGCACTGCCCGCCCAATGCAAGTCGATTGCATCGCGGATGAAGGATAGCCGCACCGGATTGAGGCGATGCAGCATCGCCGAAGAGCCCTTGGCGTCCCACCACTCCGCTGCCAGCGCGCCGAAATGGGTGGCCTCTTCGGGGCGGATCGTGGTTGCATTGGTCATGTCCGATCCCTAACAGCCCCGGCAAGCTTATTCCAGCAAGGGAACCCGCAAGCCTTGGCGCGCATCGTGATGAAATTCGGCGGCACCTCGATGGCCGGGACGGAGCGCATCCGGACTGTTGCGGGGATCGTCAAACGCCAGCAGGAAGCAGGACACGAGGTCGCCGTAGTCGTTTCCGCCATGGCCGGTGAGACGAACCGGCTGGTCCAGTTCTGCGATGAAGCGCAGGCGCTGCACGATCCGGCTGAATACGATGTCGTGGTCGCGTCGGGCGAGCAGGTCACTTCGGGATTGCTGGCGATGCATTTGCAGACGCTTGGCTGCAAGGCGCGGTCATGGCTTGGCTGGCAATTGCCTTTCCGCACCGACGAAGCCTATTCCAAGGCGCGCATCGGACAGATCGATACGGACGCGCTGCTTGCCTCCATGGCCTCTGGCGAAATCGCGGTTATTCCGGGTTTCCAGGGATTGTCGCCGGAGAACCGGATCACGACGCTTGGGCGAGGCGGTTCGGACACCTCGGCAGTCGCGGTCGCTGCTGCGCTCAATGCCGACCGTTGCGACATTTATACCGACGTCGACGGCGTCTACACCACCGATCCGCGCATAGTTGCCAAAGCGCGCAAGCTTTCCCGCGTAACCTATGAGGAAATGCTGGAGCTGGCCTCGGTCGGCTCTAAGGTGCTGCAAACCCGCTCGGTCAGCCTGGCGATGAAGGAGGGGGTGCGCATACAGGTGCTTTCCTCCTTCGTGGACGACCATGCCGTGCCTGCCGACGATCTGCCCGGAACGATGATCGTCAGCGATGACGAATTGGAAGGAAGCGACATGGAACGCCAGCTGATCACCGGCATCGCCGCCGACAAGAACGAGGCGAAAGTCACCCTCACGCGCGTCGCCGACCGGCCCGGCGCGGTTGCGGCCATCTTCGGCCCGCTTGCCGATGCCAGCATCAACGTCGACATGATCATCCAGAACGTCGCCAAGGACAAAGGCGAGACCGACGTGACCTTTACTGTGCCCTCGGCCGATCTGGCCAAGGCGCAGGCTCTGCTAGAGGAACGCAAGGAGGCGATCGGCTACTTCCGTCTGATCGCCGACGGCGATGTCGCCAAGATCAGCGTTGTTGGAGTCGGCATGCGTGCCCATGCGGGCATCGCTGCAACCATGTTCAAGACGCTGGCGGAGCGCAGTATCAATATCCAGGCGATCTCGACCAGCGAGATCAAGATTTCGGTGCTGATCAATTCCGACGAGACCGAACTTGCCGTGCGCCTGCTGCACACGGCCTATGGTCTCGATGCGGAAGACGCTGCCTGAAAATCGCCACTGGCCTTTCGGTTAAATGGGCGCTAGCAAAATCGCGAACAATCTTTCGCAATTTCGAATTGGGAGACAGAGCCGATGAGCGATCAGGATTCAACCAAGGCACCGGGAACTGGTACCGACATTACCCTTGTCGGTGACGAGCACGTCAAGCGCTATCAGGAAACCGATGGCGAGGTCGGCTATCTTTGGAACGGAGTGCCGACGCTGCTCTTCACCACGATTGGCCGTAAGACTGGCAAGGCACGTACGAATGCCATCATCTTCACGCCGGTCGGCGACAAATACGTCATCATGGCCTCAATGGGCGGCGCTCCCAAGCATCCCTCGTGGTACCTCAACCTCATGGCGAATCCGGAAATCGACGTGCAGATCATGGCCGAGAAGTTCCGCGCCAGGGCTCGCACCGCGGAATCTCCGGAACGCGAGGAATTGTGGGCAGAGGCGATCAAGGACTGGCCGAATTTCGACGTCTACCAGTCGCGTACCGAACGGCAGATTCCGGTGGTCGTGCTCGAGCGCATCTAACCCAGCATTGGCAACCGCCGCGCCGCTGCCTATAGCGCGGCGGCAAACAACCGGCGGGATTTGAGCTTGAGCGACTATTTGAAGACCCGCGCGCTGATGGCGCGTGGCAGTGAATTTCTCGGCAGCGAATGGGCGATCCTGTGCGGCGCCATGTCGTGGGTGTCCGAACGCAATCTCGTTTCCGCAATCAGCAATGCCGGTGGCTTCGGTGTGATCGCCTGCGGGGCGATGACACCCGATCTGCTCGACGCGGAGATTACGGGAACCAAGGCGCTGACCGGTAAGCCGTTCGGCGTCAATCTCATCACCATGCATCCGCAATTGTTCGACCTCATCGAAATCTGCGGAAAGCACAAGGTTGGCCATGTCGTGCTGGCCGGCGGGATTCCGCCCAAGGGCTCGGTCGAGGCAATAAAGAAGTCTGGCGCGAAAGTGATCTGCTTTGCGCCGACGCTGGCGCTTGGCAAGAAGCTGCTGCGCTCCGGCGCCGATGCATTGGTGATCGAGGGCATGGAGGCGGGCGGCCATATCGGGCCCGTATCGACTTCGGTGCTGGCGCAGGAAATCCTGCCCGAACTCGCTGCGGATAAGCTTGTGTTCGTGGCGGGCGGGATCGGCAACGGCGCAATGATTGCGGCCTACCTGGAAATGGGCGCCTGCGGGGTGCAGCTCGGCACGCGCTTTGCCTGCGCCAGCGAATCGATCGCGCACCCCGATTTCAAGAAGGCCTTTTTCCGGGCTTCCGCCCGCGATGCGGTCACTTCGGTGCAGGTCGATGCGCGCCTGCCGGTGATCCCGGTACGGGCGCTCAAGAATAAGGGCACCGACGAGTTCACCGCCAAGCAGATCGAAGTTGCCCGGCTGCTCGACGCCGGAAAGATCGAGATGGGCGAGGCGCAGTTGCAGATCGAGCATTTCTGGGCTGGCGCGCTGCGCCGCGCGGTGATCGATGGCGACGTCGAGAATGGCTCGATGATGGCGGGTCAGTCGGTCGGCATGGTCAGTGCCGAAGAACCCGTCGCCGAAATTTTCGCCACCTTGCTTGGCGAGTGCGAGGCGGCTCTTGCGCAGCGGCGCGCGGCCTGAAGCATGGCTGGCGAACAGATCCTGACTCTATCGTGCACGGACCGGCCCGGCATCACCGCGCGGGTTACCAGCCACTTGTTTGAACACGGTGCCAATGTGCTTGACGCGCAGCAGTTCAACGACCGCGAAGCCGGCACGTTCTTCATGCGGGTGGCCTATGATCCGGGCGAGGGCGATGCAGGCGCCGTGCGAACGGGGCTGGAAGCCATCGCTGACGATTTCGGGATGGAATGGACGCTGCGCGACCGCTCATTGCCGCGCAAGGTGCTGATCCTCGTTTCCAAGTTCGACCATTGCCTTGCCGATCTGCTCTATCGCCAACGGATCGGCGAGCTGGCGATGGAAGTGGTCGGCGTCGTCTGCAACCATCCGCGCGAGGTGCTCAGTCACAGCAACCTGCGCGACATTCCGTTCCATCATGTGCCGGTGACCAAGGATACAAAGCCCGAAGCCGAAGCGCGGCTGAAGCAGATCATTGAGGAGACCGGAGCGGAACTGGTCGTCCTTGCCCGTTACATGCAGATTCTGTCGGACGACATGTCGGCCTGGCTCTCGGGCCGCTGCATCAACATCCACCACTCGTTCCTGCCTGGCTTCAAAGGCGCCAAGCCCTATCATCAGGCGCACGCGCGCGGGGTGAAGATGATCGGGGCGACCGCACACTACGTCACGGCGGACCTCGACGAAGGGCCCATTATCCATCAGGATGTGGAAGCGATCACTCATGCCGACTCGCCCGCGGACCTTGTGCGCAAGGGGCGCGACATCGAGCGGCGGGTGCTGGCGGAAGCCGTGCGGCTGCATCTGGAGGACCGGGTCCTGCGCACGGGAAACCGGACGGTGGTGTTCAGGAGCTGACACCCCGCAAGGACGGGAGATAAGTAATGCCTGCCGAAGGGCTCGACCATATCAACATCGTCTCGGGCGACATCGACAAGACTGTCGCGTTCTACGAAGGCCTGCTCGGGTTGGAGGCGCGGCCCATCCCGATCGCGCCTGAAGGCTATGGCGGCCGCTGGATTTATGACAAGCACGGCCACGACGTCATCCATGTGCAGCTTCACGATCCCGAGCGTCATGGTGCGCGTGACGCGGAGTCGCTCGACATGGGCGCGCTCGATCACATCGCCATCGAGTGCACCGATTTCGAAGGCATGTGCCGACAGTGCGACGAGATGGGTCTGAGCTACGAGACCAACCACGTCGAGAAAATGAACTTCAGCCAGATCTTTATTCGCGATCCGGACAATGTGATGCTCGAACTGAATTTCCGGAACGGCTGAGAGAGGAACCAGGCCGATGGCAACGCAGACCGAAACGACTTTCCGGCGCTGGACGATCGGCGACGTGAAGGTCACCCGGATCGTCGAAAGCGAGAGCGTGTTCGACATCCCGACTCTGTTTCCCAAGGCGAGTGCCGAGGAAGTGCAGCGTCTCGACTGGCTCAAGCCGCATTTCGTCACCGATGACTGGCAGGGCAAGATGAGCATTCATGCGCTGGTGGTCGAGACCCCGGACCTGACCATCGTCGTCGATACCTGCATCGGCAATGACCGCGATCGGCTCGCCTACGAGACCAGCAACAATCTTCAGACCGCCTTCATGGAGGACTTCGAGGCCGCCGGGTTCGACCGCGAGAAGGTCGATGTGGTGCTGTGCACGCACCTGCACTTCGACCATGTCGGCTGGAACACGATGAAACAGGGCGGCGAGTGGGTGCCGACCTTCCCCAATGCGCGTTACCTGTTCAATCGCGCCGAGTTCGAACACTGGCGCGACACCCAGGACGATGTGACCGAGGACATGTTCCTCAATGTTCAGAAGAACGTGTTCGTCGATTCGGTCAAACCTGTGATCGACGCCGGCCTGGTCGATCTGGTCGACGAAAATCACCGGGTCTGCGACGAGGTTTCGTTCGAGCCGACGCCGGGTCATTCGCCGGGACACGTTTGCGTGCGCCTGCGCTCGCAAGGCCAGGAGGCCTTCATCACCGGCGACATGGTCCATCATCCCTTCCAGTTCGCCAATGCCGAATGGTCGATGGCTTCGGTCGACTACGACAGCGAGATGGCCACGGCCACCCGCGCGCGGGTTTATGGCGAAGTTGCCGACCAGCCGGTGCTGGTGATCGGTACCCACTTCGCCGGAGTGACGGCGGGCCGGGTCAAACGCGACGGCTCGGCCTACCGCTTCGATGCGGAGGAATGATCAGCTGCGAGGTGCGATGAACTCCGCCCACGGTTTCAGCGTCGGGTGATCGCCCTTATCGGGTGACCAGATTTTCTGCATTAGCGCGCGGGCCTCGAATTCGGGCATTCCCGCCACGTCGCGATGGTATCGATAGAGGAATGCAGAGACGCGCATGTTGGCGATGCAATGGACATGCACGGGCTCCGCATCGGCCTCTAAAGCTGCAACAAACGCATCGAAATGGGCGTGGTCCGGTGCGTCGAACGGCACCGGAATGTGAGTGTAGGCAAGTCCCGCCGCAGCCATCAATTCGGCCTCACCGTCCAGCGCATCGTCGTGTCGGGCATGGCGAGATTGATGACATGACTGACGCCGATTTTCGCAAGCCGGTCCACATCGTCTGCGACGAGTTTGCCCGATGTTGTCGTGCGATCGTCGATGCGCAGCCAGGCGGTAATGTCTTCCGGATCGCTCATGCCTCATACCCTCATCTAAGCGCTGAAAGGCTCTTCCCCGGCCAGTTTGGTCCGGCGCATCAGCCGGTTCGATTCCCTCGCATAGGGCGTCGCGCGATGCAGCGTGCCGGTGTTGTCCCATAGCACTGCATCGCCCTCGGCCCATGAATGGCTCAGGCAGAACCGGTCCTGGGTCGCCCAGTCGCGCAGGTAGGTCAGCAGATCGAGTCCGTCGAGCGGGTCCATGCCGACCACGTTGGTCGCGGTGTTGCCGATCACCAGGGATTTGCGGCCTGACCGGTGCGTCCAGACCAGTGGCAGGCTGTTGTGCGCTATCTGCCGCCATTCCTGAAAAGTGGCGTAGCTGGGTTCGGGTTCGACGCTCAGTTGCGCGCCTGCCAGTGAGTGCACAGCGTACAGACCTTCGATCATGGCCTTGCGGTCGTCCGGCAGGGCTTCCCACGCGGCGTAGGTGTTGCAGAACTGGGTATCGCCGCCCTGCGCCGATGGACGCACGCAGCACATGATCGAGCCCAGTATCGGCACCGTGTTCATGTAGCCGTCGAAATGCCAGAAGAACGACGCCTCGGTGTAGCGCGCGGTCGATCCACCGGCCGGGTCGATCGAGATATCGGTCGCCGCGCCATCGGCATAGTCGGAGACATATTCGCCCAGAGTCGAAGTGAAAGCGACATGCTCGTCATGCGAGAAATTCACCTTGGGAAACACCAGCACGCCGCGTTCCTCTAGCAGCGTCCGGATCGCTCCTGAATGGCGACCGTCGAGCAAGGCCTCCTTCGGCTCTTTGACGACCGCGCCGATGGTATCCGTCAGCAAGCGATGCCGAATGGGCTCCGGTGCCAGTGAATTGTGAGGATGGAGGTCCGGATCGCTCATGGCCCTAGGCTCTAGCAGCAGGGTCGGCCTTGCGGTAGCCTGCGACTCAGCGAGGAGACCAAGCATGTGCGATGAAACTACTTCCGAAACTCATGACCGCGCGCTGGCCGAAAAAGGAATCAGCCGCCGCGAGTTCGCCGCGCTTGGCGCCGCTGCGGCGCTTACGGCCTGCGCATCCAACGGCAACGCCCGGCCCGGCGAACAAGAGCTGGTCGAGGAATTGGTGCACATTACGACTGATGATGGCATTGCCGACGCCTTCTTCGTCCACCCTGCCAAGGGCAAGTGGCCCGGCGTCATCATGTGGCCCGACGTTGCCGGCCTGCGCGAGGCCAAGCGGATCATGGCGCGGCGGCTGGCGAGCGCTGGTCATGCCGTGCTGGTGGTCAATCAGTATTATCGCAGTCAGCCCGCGCCGGTGATGGAGAGCTTCTCAGAATTCATGGACCCGGAAGGGCGCAAGAAGGCGATGGCGCTCTATGCTACGGTCACGCCCGATCTGGTCACGCGCGACGCCAAGGCCTTCGTCGCCTTTCTCGATAGCAAGCCTGCGGTCGACAAGGCGCGCGGCATCGGCTCCTGCGGCTATTGCATGGGCGGATCGTTCACCATTCGCAGCGCCGCTGCGGTGCCAGGCCGGGTCAAGGCTGCGGCTTCGTTCCACGGCGGCGGACTTGTCACCGACAAGCCCGACAGCCCGCACCGGCTGATTGCCGGGACCAAGGCAAGCTACCTCATTGCCATCTCGCGCGACGACGATGCCAAGGCTCCGGACGACAAGGACGCCTTCCGAAAGGCGGCTGATGCTGCCGGAAGGCCAGCCGAGATCGAGGTCTACGATGGCGATCACGGCTGGATGGTGCCCGATTCCCCGGTCTACGATCCCGCCGAGGCGGATCGCGGCTTCGAGCGCATGCTGGCGCTCTACGCAACGCTCTAGGAGCCTGCTCATGCCGACCGAAGCTCCGGAGAAACTGCCCCCGCGCTGGGTGCTCAAACTCATGTCGCGAACCCACACTTTTCTCAACCGGATCACCGGAGGACGCTCTTTCAACACACTGGGCGGCGATGAAGTCTGCTTCGTCACGATGATCGGGGCGAAAAGTGGTCGAAAGATCACGATGCCGCTGATGTACGTGCCTCATGGAGAAGGCGTGCTGCTTGTCGCCTCTCAAGGCGGCGCTCCCAAGAACCCTGTCTGGTATTACAATATCGCCAAGAACCCGGACATTGAGGTGCGTCATCGCGGGAGAAACATGAAATTACGCGCGCGCCTGGCCACGCCTGAGGAAAAGCCCGCGTTGTGGCCGGTGTGCGATGCTGCCTATGCGCCATTCGTCGACTATCGCGCCCGCACCAGCCGCGACATCCCGATCTTTGTTTGCGAACCGCGAGACTAACGGCGGGAATGACGGAATAAGTCCACTTTCCCTTGCCCCCGCAGCCCCCCGCGCTAGACTTCCCACCGAGAAGCAGGAGGAGCGTCATGGGTGGATTTCTGATCGCGCTGATCGTCGTGTTCCTGATGATGGGCGTGCGCGTCGTCAGACAGGGCTTAGTCTATACGATCGAGCGGCTAGGCAAGTTCACGCTGGCGGCGGAACCGGGCCTGCATCTCATCATCCCCTTCGTCGACCGGGTCGGCCAGAAGGTCAACATGATGGAGCAGGTGCTCGACATTCCCGGTCAGGAGATCATCACCAAGGACAACGCCATGGTCGGCGTCGATGCCGTGGTGTTCTTCCAGGCGCTAGATGCCGGCAAGGCAGCCTACGAGGTGCACAACCTCTACAACGCGATCATGGCGCTCGCGACCACCAACCTCAGGACGGTGATGGGCTCGATGGATCTCGACGAAACGCTTTCAAAGCGTGACGAGATCAACGCGCGGCTGCTCGCCGTGGTCGATCACGCGACAAGCCCGTGGGGCGTGAAGATCACCCGCGTCGAGATCAAGGACATCCGCCCGCCGGTCGATATTTCCGACGCCATGACCCGGCAGATGAAAGCCGAACGCCTGAAGCGCGCCGAAATCCTCGAGGCCGAAGGCGACCGCGCATCACAGATCCTGCGCGCCGAGGGCGAGAAACAGTCTGCCATCCTTGAAGCCGAAGGGCGGCGCGAAGCCGCCTTCCGCGACGCCGAAGCGCGTGAGCGCGAGGCCGAGGCCGAAGCCAAGGCGACACAGATGGTGTCTGACGCCATCGCCCAATCGGGCAATCAGGCGATCAACTACTTTGTCGCCCAGAAATATACCGAGGCGGTTGGCAAGTTCGCGACCTCGCCCAACGCCAAGACCATCCTGTTCCCAGTCGAGGCGACGCAGCTGATCGGTACGCTCGGCGGCATTGGTGAGCTGGCGAAGGATGCACTGGGCGATGGCGGTTCGCCGCCTTCATCGCCTCCGCCGGCTCCGCGTAATTCGCCGCGCGCTTCGGTGCCCCCGACGCAGGGTGGCCGGTGATGGACGGGTTGAACAATCTCGAGCCCCACTATGCCTGGTTGGCGATTGGCCTGATTCTCGCCGCTGCCGAGATGGCGGTGCCCGGCGTCTTCCTGATCTGGATGGCCGGTGCGGCGCTGATCGTCGGCGCGCGGCTCAAGATCGCCGGGCACGATGGCACGGTCCTGCTGGTT
>CAZRVW010000021.1:0-22973 GCA_964603645.1 uncultured Novosphingobium sp.
TTGAACGTCTTATCCGCGCGGCATTGCCCGCGATCTGGCGCACTTTTTTGGGCGTGCGCGGTTAAGCTACCTATTTTTATGAGAATAGTCCATGCCGTCGGGACGAGGCGAGGTATCGGCCTTTGCTTGGCGTCTTCGGCAGACCGGCGAAGCAATCTGACCGACCAAGCTTGCCTTGCCGCCATCTCGGGCAATGCATGGCTTGATTGCGAGGCCGACTGACGATGCGCCGGCGGCTTGCGCCCGTTGAAGCCTGCGCCGTACAGGAAGAAAGAGTCGCTTGTATCTCGATTTGAGGTTGCATTCCGCGCTTCGACACCGAATGCTGGTATTGATTAACCTATTTCGGATTTAGAGGGGAGTGGTGTGGACCAGCCGTTGAAAGGCAAGGTCGCCCTGGTAACGGGTTCGGCGCGAGGAGTGGGTCGGGCGATAGCCCGCAAACTCGCCGATATGGGAGCGACGATTGTCGTCACCGCGCGCACCCTGCAACCGCGCGGCGACGCACTGACCGGAACGATTCACGAAGCAGCCGACGAAATCGAACGGCGCGGCGGAACGGCCATGGCGATTCAGGCGGACCTTAGTGTGCCTGCCGATATTGAACGCCTTGCAGTCGAGGTCATCGACCGGTTCGGCGGCGTCGACATCCTGGTAAACAATGCCGCCGATACGAGCGACAACGTATTCAGGGGTTTCTGGGAGACGCCTCCGGAAAGCTGGATCGCGCAATACGAGTTGAACCTGCATGCCATGTATCGCCTGATCTGGGCGTTCGCGCCCGGCATGCGCGCGCGGGGCGGAGGCTTTGTCATCAATATCGGTTCGGCGAAGGATCCGGATTATCCGGCCATCCGCAATCTGCCGCCCGAGCGACCGGTTGGAGCGGCCTATCTCAGCAGCAAGATGGCGGTCTATGCGATGTCCGCACTGCTTTCCAAGAATTTGTCGGTCGATAACATATTCATCTGTACGCTTAATCCCGGCGCCGCGAGGAGCGAATCGTTCGAAAAGATGCAGCAGGAGCGAGGATTCGACCCGTCTCACGGAATACCGGTCGAAACTGCCGCGCTCGCACTCGAGGTAATCCTCCGGTCACCGAACATAGAGCGGTTTGCCGGTGAATACGTGAACGCACCCGAACTGCTCAAGGAGCACGCCGCAGGAACAATGACCAGCAAGCAGTAAACTTCAACATCGCTATTCTCGGGAGAAAACAATTGGAAGATGACATCCAGCGCTTGGCAGGTCCGTTGGCACCGCCCGGCGCCGAGGAACTGGCGGATCGCTATGCCCTGGGCCAGTTGGTCAAGGTTTACGCACTCGGTGCCGACATGCGCGATTACGAACTGATGCGCAGCGTCTTTGCCGACGATGCCTTCGGCGAGGGCAGCACGAAAAGCGCGCCGATCGAGGAATATCTGCCTTTCGTATTCAGGGGCGCCTCAGCCTATCAGGCGACGCAGCACAACATCACGAACCAGCACATCAGCATAGATGGCGATGAAGCGATCGTGTGGAGCTACGCGATCGCGATCCACAAAGCAGCGGTCGGCGGCGACATGCCGCACCTCAATATCGGGGTACAGTATCGCGACAAATGCCGACGGACGGCCAAGGGCTGGCTGATCACGCATCGCAAGGTTGTCGTTCAATGGACCGAACGTCCCGAAGCAAGAGGAGAGAGTTAAATGAGCCGGAAAGTTGCATTCATTACTGGGGCAAGCCGTGGCATCGGCAAGGCGTGCGCTATCGAACTGGCCGAGGCCGGCTATGACATCGCGGTAACCGCCCGCACTGTGAAAGAGGGCGAAGCACGCGAGCATTCCTCGACCATAGCAGAATCCGACACTTCGCCCCTTCCCGGTAGCCTCGAAAGCACGACGGAGATCTGCGAAGCGAAAGGCGTCCGGGCCATATCGGTGGCCGCAGACCTGCTCGAACCGGAATCCCTTGGCGCCGCCGTGACGACGGTTCTGGAACGCTGGGGACGGATCGACGTGGTCATTCACAATGGCCGATATATCGGGCCGGGTCACATGGACCGGTTCCTCGACACGCCTATCGAGCTTCTTCGCAAGCAGATGGAAGGGAACTTCTTCGCCCAGCTCATCATCAACAAGCTGGTTCTGCCTGCCATGATCAAACAGGGAAGCGGGACAATAATCAACATCACGTCTTCGGCGGGTTTTGCCGACCCCAATTCCGCGGCCGGAGACGGCGGCTGGGGCATGGGCTATGGCACGTCGAAGGGCGCGGTGCAGCGGATCGCGGGCATCCTGAAGGCCGAACTGGCCGACAAGGGCATTCGATTCTTCAATCTCCAGCCCGGTCTGATCGTCACCGAACGCATGATCCAGGACATGGGCAAGTTCGGCTTCAGCTCAAAGGGTACCGGACCGGAAGTTCCCGCCAAGGTGGTGCGCTGGCTGTGCACCGATCCCGAAGCCGATGATTTCAACGGCAAGACCATCGAAGGCCAAGCGTTCTGCCACGAGCGCAACCTTATGCCCGGCTGGGAAGGTCCGACCTTCGGAAAAGTGGCGATGGCCTACGATCTGTCAGGCTATAATCTCGACCAGTTGGTCAAGGCCGCGCACGCCAAACAGCAAAGCGAGGCCTGATCGGCACAGGCAGTTCGCGGGAATGCACGCTGCCCCGTGATCATCGGACCTCATCGACGGTCGATGAT
Organism: uncultured Novosphingobium sp.; assembly: GCA_964603645.1. GTDB lineage: Bacteria > Pseudomonadota > Alphaproteobacteria > Sphingomonadales > Sphingomonadaceae > Novosphingobium. The sequence goes on from CAZRVW010000021.1 coordinate 2,693, forward strand.
CGCGGCAGGCCGGCATGAAATTCCAGCACAGCATGTCTGCAAGGTTGACACCTGCGGGTTTCCACCCGAGTGATTTACAATTAGAGGTAACTCTAAATCAGTCCCGTCATTCCCGCAGAAGTGGCGGTCACGTGGAGGAGAGGATCCGGACGATGTCCGACGACCGGAATAGCGACGCCAGAACGATCTCTCGCTCGAGCGTCGGGCGCATAGTCCCGACCAGCAGTGAGCGGGCAAGACCGTTCTGGCAGGGCGGCGTGGAAGGCGTGCTCAAGATCGCGCAATGCAGCGATTGCGGTGAGCGCATCCATCCACCGCGACCGATATGCCCGCATTGCCATAGCAAAGCGATCACCTTCACGCCGGTCAGCGGACGTGGAACGGTCTACAGCTTTACCATCAACCGCTACCAGTGGCTAAAGGAGATGCCTCCTCCCTATGTCCTTGCCGAAGTCGATCTCGACGATCAGCCGGGGCTGCGGCTGCTTGCGACGGTGACGGGCTGCGCGCCCGAAGACGTGTCCATTGGCATGCAGGTGAAAGCGGATTTCGTCGAAGTCGAGGACGGGTGGATTCCCGTCTTCGTGCCGGAGTCGCAGCCATGATCGAACACTCCGCTGTAATCAGCGGCATCGGCATTTCCGAAGTCGGTCGGCGCCTGCACGCTGATCCATGGGCGCTGACCGCCGACGCCGCCCTTGCCGCCATCGCCGATGCCGGGCTGACCCCAGCGGATATTGACGGCATCTCGACCTATCCAGGCGCAATCTGGTCAACGCCTGGCATAACAGGCGCGGGTGTGGACGATGTGCGCGCGCTTCTTGGCATCAACACGCGCTGGCACAATGGTGGTGGAGAGATGCCGGGGCAGCTTGGCTCGATCATTGCCGCCATTTTGGCCGTGGGCGCGGGCGTCGTGGATCACGTCCTGTGTTTCCGCACGGTCTGGGAATCGACCGCGCAGGACCGCATCGGCAGCCGTTCGGCCACGATGGCACAAGTCAATGAGCGCGAATCCCACCAATGGTCCAAGGCGTATGGCGTCGGATACCCGACGTACGGCGCGCTATGGATGCAACGCTACATGCACGAAAGCGGCGCGACGCGAGAGCAACTGGCGCAGATCGCGCTGACCTGCCGGGCGAACGCCATGCTGAACCCGCAAGCAGTCTATCGGTCTGAGATGACGATGGACGATTACCTTTCGGCCAAGATGATCTCCGATCCGATCTGCCTGTTCGATTGCGACGTACCAGTCGACGGCTCCGTCGCGTTCGTGATCTCACGCGCCGACAACCAGACATCCGGCTCGCGCGGGATTGCGTTCGAAGCATTCGGATCGGCCGGCGGACTGGAAAACTGCGCCGAAATGATGTGGTCTCGAACATCACTCAAGCCGGGCGACGTGCAACTGGCCGAACTCTATGACGGCTTTTCGATCATTTCGATCCTCTGGCTCGAAGCGCTCGGCCTGTGCGAGCCCCTGCAGGCGGGACTCTTCATCGAGGGCGGCGAGCGCATCGCGCTGACCGGCGAACTGCCGTTCAACAGCGGCGGCGGACAGCTTTCTGGCGGACGCCTACATGGTTACGGGAGCCTCTATCAGGCCTGCCTGCAACTAAGCGGCAGCGCGGGCGAGCGACAGATCAAGCGCCGGCCGGAAGTGGCAGTGGTGAGCAGTGGCGTTAGCACTTTCGCCTCCTCGCTGCTCCTGCGAGCAGGGCGCTGACGGCCCCACACCGGGCCGCGAAAAATATCGGGAGAACTGCAGATGTCGAGTGATGCCCATGCCCATGCAAGCGGCGGCTTTCTACCCGGTGTCAGGGTCCTGGAGATCGGCAACGAGCTTGGCGAATATTGCGGCAAGCTGCTCGCCGGCTTGGGTGCCGACGTTATCAGGGTCGAACCACCCGAAGGTGAGGAAACGCGCAGCTACGGACCGTTTCTGGATGACGAACCGGATCGCGAGTGCAGCCTCTATTTCTGGCACTACAACTTCGGCAAGCGCGGCATCACGCTAGATCTGGACGACACGAGGGACCAGGAACGCTTCGCCCGGCTCGCAAAGACGGCAGACGTAATCATCGACAGCCGCCCCAAGGGCTGGCTCGACGAACGCGGGATCGGCGCCGCAACGCTGCGAGGCGCCAATCCGCGCCTTATCTATTCGCGCATATCGCCATTTGGCGATGACGGCCCGTGGGGCGACTATCACGCGTCGGATCTCGTGCATCTGGCGCTGGGCGGCGTCATGAACAATTGCGGCTACGACCCCGATCCGTCAGGCTTCTACGAGACGCCGCCGATTGCGCCCCAGATGTGGCAGAGTTATCATATCACCGGTGAAATGGCGGCAATGGCGATCCTTGCGGCGCTCAATTACCGGGCCAGCAGTGGTCAGGGACAATCGCTGTCCACATCGGTGCATACCGCGGTTGCCCAGGCGACCGAACGCGATATTCCGAGCTGGGTCTATCTGGCGCAGAAACATATGCGCATGACCTGCCGTCATTCCAGCCCTCTGCGCAGTGCGCTGATCCTTTCGCCAACCAAGGACGGGCGATTCATGTTCCCCTATCGCTCCTATGCGCATTCGGGCGACGGGTTGAAGAAGACGATCGATGTGCTTGCCAAATACGGCATGGAAGAAGACCTTCTCGACCCCAAATATTCGGACCCGGAATACACGGCGAACAAGCATGTCGAACAACACGTCGCTGATGTGGTGGGCCGCTTCGTGCAGCGCTTCATGTTCGATCGCGACGTATGGCGCGATTTCCAGTCCGTCGGACTAACCTGGGCGCCGGTTCGGCTTCCTCATGAAAACATGCAGGACGAGCACTGGCGCACGCGTAGTACCTTCTTCGAGGTCGAGCGTCCTGAACTGGACAGCACGTTTACCGATGTCGGGGCGCGATGGATGTGTCCCGATGTACCATGGCGAACAGGCCCGCGCTCGCCGCTGCTGGGCGAGCACAATGAATCGATACTGGGGGCGCTCGAATCCGCGCCAGAACCAGTGCCCGCCGCGGCCGCCCCGGCGAAGGCGCAAGATAACTCGACTGATGGCAGTGATGCGCCCTTCGCCCTTGAAGGGCTTCGCTTCATCGACCTGGGCTGGCTCGTCGCCTCGTCCGGCGCGGGCCGATTCCTCTCGGCCTTCGGGATGGAAGTCGCCAAAATCGAGCACAGCACGCGCTGGGACGGTATGCGCCATCCGCTGGTCATCGTCGGCGAGGACGGTCGTGCCAGGCGCGACGCCGCCACCGGCCCCCTGCCAGACAACCGGACCAAGTCGCCTAACCGCAGCGGTCTGTTCATGGATATCAATGCGGGCAAGCGCTCGATCGGTCTCAATCTGAAGGATCCGCGCGGCAAGGAAATCCTGGCCGAGCTGATAGCCATTGGCGATGTTGTCGGCGAAGGCTTTTCGCCCGGCACGATGGAGCGGATGGGCTTTGGCTATGACCGTCTGAAGGAGATCAATCCGGAGATCATCTATGTCCAGCAATCGGGCATGGGCCAGATCGGGACCTATGGCGAGATGCGCAGCTATGGGCCGGTGGCGCAGGCATTTTCGGGCATCAGCGAGATGTCCGGCATGCCGCAACCCTTCCCGCCCGCCGGGATCGGCTATTCCTACCTCGACTGGTTCGCCGCCTACAACCAGGCCAACGCGATTCTGGCCGCGCTCTATCGGCGCAACGAGACTGGCAAGGGATGCTGGATCGATGCTTCGCAGGTCGAGGTCGGCATCTACCTCAATGGTCCGACAATCCTCGATTACAGCGCCAATGGCCGGGCGTGGGCCCGCTATGGCAACCGCTCGCCTTACAAGCCTGCCGCGCCGAGCGGAGCTTTCCGCACCAAAGGCGAGGACCGCTGGATCGCGATCTCTTGCTTCACGGAGCAGCAGTGGCGCGCCCTCGTCAAAGTGCTTGGCGGACCTGCCTGGTCCGGCGAGGATCGCTTTGCCTCGCTTGCGGTTCGCCTGCAGCATCAGGATGCACTCGAAACGCTCCTGAACGCCGAAACGAAGACGCACGACCCCTACGACCTCATGGAAAAACTGCAGGCCGCAGGAGTTCCCGCAGGGGTCTGCCAGACCGCGGAAAACCGTTGCGAAACCGATCCGCAGCTGAAGTCATCGCCGGGATGGATGACCGAACTGCCGCAAAGCGAAATTGGCCTCTGGCCGACAAAGGGTTTCCCAGTCGAACTGGATGTCACGCCCGCCCGAACCGGCGGCATCCCCAAGCGCCACGGCCCGAACTATGCGGAAGACAACGAGTTCATCTACGGCGAATGGCTCGGCTATTCGTCGGAGAAGATCAATGAGCTGCGCGAAGCCGGTGTCATTTGACGCGCCACTTGTGTCTCAGGCAGGCAACAGCCCCTGTCGCTCCGACCGGGTTGTACGATCAGTCGAAACGAACCCGCAGGTGATTGACGCCACGCGCCATCAGACCGCCGAAGATCCGGGCAGGCTCGCCTGATTCGTCCAGCCGCAGGTTGGGCAGCCGGTCAAGCAGTGCGTTGACTGCCGCAGTCATTTCCGCCTCGGCGACGAACCGGCCCAGGCAGGTATGCACCCCGCTGGCAAAGCCGATATGCCGTTTTTCAGGCCGATGGAGATCGTACACGTCGGGATTGTCCCAACGTTCCGGATCGCGATTACCGGCTGCCAGGAAAATATCCATCAGCGCGCCTTCCGGAATTTCCACACCGCCGAGGACGCTGTCCTTTGTGCTGATCCGGTGGAAAACCGGGTCGGTACAGTTCCAGCGCAACGACTCCTGGATCGCAGGCCCCATGAGGCTGCGATCGGCACGCAAATCTTCAAGCTGGTCACGGTTGGTAAGAAGCGCGAACAGCAGGATTCCCATCTGCCGATAGGTCGTGCCTCCGCCAGCCAGCAAAAGCAGCCGCGAGAACGAGAGAATATCTTCGTCGGAAAGCTGTGACGGATTGCCGTCCGCATCCTTGAAAGGTGTGCTGATCAGCCGCGAAATCAAGTCGTCGCGCGGTTCCTGCCGGCGCTCGGAGATCACGTGAAGGAGGATTTCCCGAACCTTCGCACGGAACTTGGCACGCGGCTCGGGCGCCAGCGTGGGCAACATGCTCGACGTCAGGCTTTCACGGAAGGCCAGCGCCTCTTCCGAACTGAGACCATACGCAGCGGTCACGGTGTGCATTGGAAGGCGTGCACAAAGCTGCTGCGAGAGGTCGGCATAGCCATCGTTCTCAAAATCGCCGATTAGGATCGCGACGAAAGGTTCGATCCACTTCTCGCGCCACCAGCCCATGGCTTGATCTCGCGTCATCATCGGCTGAATCGAGGAACGGTAGCGTGCGTGTTCCTTCCCAATCATGCCGAGAATCGTGTGGCCCATGCCCTCGCGGATGAAATCCTGTTCCTGATAATAGCTAGACGAATAGGTAATATTGTCGCCCAGGACCTGGTTGCAGGTTTCGAAGGTCAGCGTGGCATACCGCGGGCGCGTGAGGCTGCCCGGCTCGGCCTTGCCGGTCAGCTCCCTTGCAAGGCTGCCAACGAATATCGGACCCCTGGCCCTCAGTTCCGCGATCGGTGTGTAGATATCATCGACCAGGGCGTAGCCAAAATCGGCCACCTCCTTCTCAACGCTGAATACCTCCTGATAGCGATCATCCTTGCGTGTAAGTGCGGACGTTGTCACGGGCTTGATCCTCTGGCTTCTTGTTGGTGGCCGATATCGACACTGTGGGCTCTGCCCGCACATCAAGTCAAATACGGGTTTGAGGGCCATTCATATCTACATTAGTATCACAACGTGAGGTAGCTGCGGGAAACGTATATATGGACCTGAGACAAATGAGGCTGTTCATCGCCGTGGCCGAAGAATTGCATTTCGGCCGCGCAGCGCGACGGCTCAACATGTCCCAGCCTCCGCTCAGCCAATCGATCAAGCGGCTGGAGCTCGACCTTGGTGTCCAGCTTTTCAATCGTTCGCGCCGCAGCACCGAACTGACGTCCGCGGGCCGGGTCTTCCTCGACCATGCCCGCCGCACGTTGCTTCAGGTCAATCTCGCTCGCGAGGCGACACAGCGCGAGGCCTTGAAAATCCCGGAAGTTCGCTTGTCCTTTGTCGGTCCGGCCCTCTACCGTGTGTTGCCAAAGGCCATTGTGCGCTATCGCTCGCTGGCGCCGGACATCCAGATCCGCCTTTTCGAACGTGCATCGCCTGATCAGATAACGGGCATTCAGGGCGGCGAGTTCGACGTCGGGTTCGTGCTGGCGAGCCCGTCGTTGCCGAGCGATTTCGAAACCTTGCTGGTCGAGCGGACCGTGCAGATCGCTGCGGTCCCGATGGACTGCCCTCTGGTGCAAAAGGATAGGATCAGTCTGACGGAGCTGGCCGAACAACCTTTCATCTTGCCGCCGGAACGAAATGCCGAGAAGATCCTCAGTATATTTCGAAGCGTAGGGTTGGTCCCAATGGTTGCTCAGGAAGCATCACAGATCAATACGGCCATCAGTTTGGTTTCGGCAGGGTTAGGCTGCACCATGGTGCCAGCGACGGCGAAATTGAAGCCCGCGCCCAATGTCCGTTACCTCCCCATCAGCGATACCATCCGCCCTGTGTTGACCGAACTCCTGATGGTCTGGTTGCCCGACGATATCGGAAAATGGGGCGACGCCTTTGTCGATTTCATGCAGGATTTCGTCCGGGACAATGAGGAGGTGCTCGATCCCAATTCGGCGCTTCGATGAAGTTGCGCGCCAAGTGCCGGTTCGCCTCATAGGCACTGTGTCAGGGATTCGGGCGCCTTAGACGTCGACGGCTCATACGAAGCTCGTTTTGCAGGAAAATCGAGCAGGATCCTGCCCTCATGCCCACAGCTTGACAGCCCTTGAAGGCAATCTAACAATCAACGCCTTCGCGAGCTTTCACCTCAAACGTCGCGACACTTGGAAACGCAGAGGCAAGGCGGTGAACCGGATGGCAAATCTCCCGGATGAAAGACACGACGTGAAGTTTGCGGCCGGCTTCCAGCCGTACGATCCGTTTTCGGGTGAAGGCGCTGCGGCGGAAGCGCGCGTAATGGCCGAGATCGAGCGACTGGGGCTTTCACGAAACGCGCATGAGCTGGACCGGAATGGATTTACGATTCTTCGCCCTGACCAGGTGTCAACGCCGGCGCAGGTCGACGAACTTCGCGACAGAATAGTCGGGATCGCAGGGCGCAGCTTGGGCCCGCGTGAGACCGTTGAGAGCGGCGATGCCCTCAGCAGCAAGAGCAGTAACCTGGGCCAGGTCCAGACCGACATGAACCTGCTGCATGAAGGAGAAGTCTTCGAGCAGGCCCTGATGAACGAGGCACAGCTTGCCTTGATCACTTACCTTCTCGGCGAAAGCTGCGCGCTCAGTCACACGTCATCCCTGGTAAAGGGCCCGGGTGAAGAATATCTTCCTTTGCATGCCGATCAGAGCGTCACCGGCGCTCCTGCACCCTATCCGAACTTTGCTCAGGTGGCGAACGCGACATGGGCGCTCACAGATTACAACGCTGAGAATGGCGCGCTGTGCCTGGTGGCAGGCAGCCACCGGTTGTGCCGCGCGCCGACAATGTCAGAGGCGACCGATATTTCGCTGTTCCGTCCGGTTGAGTGCCCCGCCGGCTCGGTGATTATCTGGCAAGGAAATACATGGCACGGCGCTGTTCCCCGCAGGAAGCCAGGCATCCGTGTGAGCCTGCTATACTACTTCACGCGCTGGTATTATCCCGCCCTGGAAAATCTCGCCGGCAGCTTCTCGCCCGAGGTCCTAAAGCGCAACGGAGAGAGGTTCTCGTTGATTACGCGCCAGGTTCAGCCGATGATGGATCCCGCTTCGCCGAAGTTCGGGCCAGGGCGGCACAGCCTTTTTGTGTAACTGAATCCCGCCGTTGGTCCGCAGGACGCAAGGACGGACCTCCGGGTCCCCGCGAGGTAGCCGGATTATCTTCGCCCGTCGCCGCAGATGCGTCGCTTGACCGTACTGGCGGCCCAAGAGAAATCGGCAACGGAACAGCGCCTGGGCGCGATCGTGGCGTTGCCGGGCCACGACCTGGAGCTTGACAGGCATTAAGAGTGATAGGAATTTTGTCCGGTTCGATCGTTGTGATATCGTCTTCTGGAATCCCTCGACAGAATCTCAGCAAGGACAGATTACCGTGACCGAACCGAATCCAAGGAAGGTGACGTTTCTGGGACCGGAATGGATCGATGCAGCACGCGAAATCCTCCAGGAAGTCGTTTCCCGGCATGGCAAGCCAGGTGAGACTTTCAGCATGTGCGAATGCTTCTCCGGCGCACCGAGCGATATCGCGCCGTCAGGTGTCGCTGCGTGGCATTTCCGCATCGACGGGACCAGCGTCGAAGTCGGAACGGGCGAAATCGACGATGCGACGATGAAGGTCAGGGCGGGCTATGAGGAGATATTGCCGTTAGCGCGAAGCGTATACACGCCGGAAATCATCGCCGAGCAAAGGGCCAAGGTCGAGCGGGGCGATTACATGATTTCAGGCGATCCCTCGAGTTCGCCGAGCTATCTACGGGACCTGCACAATCGCCTCGCGGTACTCACGGCCTGACCCGGTTTGCGAAGAGAATTGCGGCGCAAAAAACACGAACGCGGCCGCTCAGTCGAAAGGAATGCTGGCCATGGATATGGTACTGCAAAACCTAAGGAGCGATGAGAGCTTCGCCGAAGATTTCGCTCCGATGGACGCCGTGATGCAGGAAGGTGAGGCTGCCAGATCGCGCATTATGGCCGAAATCCGCAACCTCGGCCTTATCGAACGGGCCTGGGAACTGGATGCTGACGGATATACGGTGTTGACGCCGGACGAGGTTGGTTCGCGGGACTTTTCCGAACGGCTGCTCGATGCGAGCCTGTCGCTAATGGAGAGCAAATTTGGCGAGCGACCCGACATCGCGGGAGGGGAGGCGCGACCCGACCTGAAATCGCCGTTCGGTAATGTGCTGCCCGAGACGGGTATCCTTGGCGAAGGCCAGGTTTTCGAGGAAGCCTTGATGAACCGGCCGACGCTCGCACTCATCGAATATCTGCTTGGCGAGAGCTGCGCCCTGATCCACCAGACGCTTTTTCTCAAGAGTGCCGGCCCCGATAATTTGCCGCTCCATACCGACCAGGGAGTCAGCTGCGGCCCCGGCCCGTTCCCCCATATTGCCCAGGTGGCCAATGCGACGTGGGCCCTGACTGATTACACGATGGCGAACGGCCCGATCTGCTTTGTCCCTGGATCACACAAATACTGCCGCCCACCAAGCGACGCCGAGGCAAAAGACCTGTCACTTTTCAGGCCAATCGAGGTGGAAGCCGGTTCGATGATCATCTGGCACGGCAATACCTGGCATGGCGCGCTGCGTCGGACGGCACCCGGCGTGCGCGTCAGCATCGTCCAATATTTCGGAAGGCATTTCCTTGTCGGTTCAAGCAGCCACCTCGTCACTCAGGAAATGCTCGATCGCAATTCGCCGCGCTTTGCCCGTTTGCTTCGCCCGAAAGGAAATTATGCCGGCCTTTCCGAGACCAAGGCGCAGGCCGCGAGAGCCACGCTTTACGGCTAGGCTGATCACGACACCCGCGGACGGGCCGCGTCCAACCTATCGATTGACTGTAATTTGCAAGAAGAATGCTGGAGAGTGTTGTGCTGAAAACGAAATCATCCGATGTGACCGATAAAGCCGAAACTCGCGCCCCGAAGAAGCCCGCAACCTGCGGCAAGAGCAAGTTTCCGACCGACGAAGAGAAGAACGCGCTTTCCAATGTCAGCTCTCTTCCTGACGATGCGGTCGCCCTCTGGGACAAGATCGAGCGGCTCGAACTGACGCGAGAAGTCGCGCAGCTCGAAACGCTGGGATATGCCGTCATTCCGCCGGAAAAGGTAGCATCGCCGCAGTTCATCGAAACCCTTCGCGAGAAGCTGTTCGACGCGGTCGAGCGCCGCACTGGCATCCGGCCCAACCTGGCGGCTGATGCGCCGCCTTCGGCAGCCTTTATGGAGAAGGACACCTCGTCCTCCTTCGCCAATTATACCTATCTGCTGATGGAGGATCCGATCTTCCAGCAAGCGGCGTTGAACGAAGCCGTCCTCACGATGATCGATTTGGTCCTCGGAAAGAATGCCGTCCTGGCCACTTGCCTTTCGCTGATGAAGGGACCGGGCGACTGCGACCTTACCCTTCACGCCGACAATCTGATGACGCCAGCGCCCTACAGTCACATTGAGCATTTCTGCAATGTGACATGGTGCCTGACTGACTATTCCCTCGATAACGGCGCCATCTGCTTCGTCCCGGGCAGCCACAAATACGCCCGGCCGCCGCTTCCCGGGGAGGGACTCGAAAGCCGAGTTCCGATCGAAGCGCCCGCCGGTTCCGTGATCATGTGGCCCGGAAGCACCTGGCACGGGGCCTTCGCCAAGAAGACTCCGGGACTGCGGGTCAACCTGATCAACCAGTTCATCCGTCCGGTTTTTACCGGCGAGCCTTATCGAGAGAACGTGACGCCGGAGATCCTCGCAGCGCATCCGCCCCGTTTCTCGACGCTCATGGGACAGGACCTGAACAGCGGCTGGAAGGAAGAAGGACCGCAGAACGAACGGATCGCATACAACCGGGGCCGCCACGTATATGATTGAACTGGCGCCGCGAGCTTGGAGATGAAAGAATGGCTGAAACTGAATTTGCCGTTGCGGTTGCGTCAGCTGCAAGGGACTCTTCCGCAGAATATGTACCGGTAGACTTGCCCTCGCCCACTGCAAGCTTCGAACAGTGCAAGGCAGATATCGCACGGACCGGCCTGTGCATCCTCGATGGCGCGCTTTCACCCAGGCAGCTCGAAAGAGCCAGAACCTGTCTGTACAATGCTGCGCAGGAAGACGTCGAATATGGCGGCAAAGGCATCAATGGTGATGTGCCGGAAGACTATGGCAGCGAACTTCCTGTCAAGACCCATGCGTGTAACCAGCGGGTCTGGGGCCTGTTGAACCGCGGGCAGCCATTCATCGAAATGGTGGAGCACCCGGCCGCGCTCGATATGCTCGGTTATATGCTCGGACCGAACTTCCTGCTCTCGAGCATCTCGGCAAATATCACCGCACCTGGCCACGAAGGCATGATGATGCATGCCGATCAGCTGTTTGTCCCCCAGCCCTGGCCCGATCAGCCGCAGGGCGTCAATGTGATCTGGCTAATGGACGATTTCACCGCAGAGAATGGCGGCACCCTGGTGGCCCCTGGCAGCCATTCGGCAAATCGCCCGCCCGTCACCGGGCAGGACGAGAAGTGGCTCGTGCCACTTGTCGCCAGGGCCGGTTCGATGGTCGTTATGGAGGGGCGGATCTGGCACAAGACAGGCGCCAATACGACGAAGGACCAGCGACGTGCCGGCGTTTTCAGCTGGTTCGTCTCGCCGATTTATCGGACGCAGGAAAATTGGTTCCTGTCACTCAATCCACTGATTCTTCAACGCAATCCATCTGATGCCCTACTCAGGATGCTGGGATACAAGGTCAGGAAAATGGTGTTCGGTCACGTCAACGGTTACGAGCCATTGCCGACCGACAACCCTCCTTCACGACCAAGAACCGGCTAGGGGAAGCGATCGGCTGGAACGGACGGCTCCCCGTTCGCAAACACAAGGTTCTGACTAGGGAGGGTGATCTGACAAGGTTCTACGGCAAGACAGCAATCGTAACAGGTGCCGCAAGCGGGATTGGCGCTGCAATCACGCAGCTGTTGGCGCAAGAGGGCGCTCAGGTCCTTGCCGCCGACGTCAATGACGCAGTGCTTGCCCACGATCGGGCCGGGGTCACGAACAGTGTCTGCGACGTTGCTTCGGCCGATCAGGTGAATGCGATGGTGGACGCCTTTGTCGAACGGCACGAACGTATCGACATCTTGTTCAACAACGCAGGCGTGGGCGCCTTATGCGATGTGACGGAAACCACCGATGAAACCTGGGACTGTGTCTTTCAAGTCAACGTCACGGCGGTGATGTATCTGTGTCGCGCCGTTGTGCCGCATATGCGGCGAACAGGTGGCGGTGCCATCGTCAACACTGCCTCCATCTCTGGCATGCGAGGCGACTATGGTTATGGCCCTTACAATGCGGCCAAGGCGGCCCTCATCAATTATACGCGCGCATTGGCGCTCGATCTTGCGCGCGATGGCATCCGCGTGAACGCGTTCTGTCCCGGTTTCATCGAGAATACCGGTATCACCGCGGTTCTCGAGACCATGCCCCAGCGCCCTTTATGGAATGACGCCATACCAATGGGACGCGCGGGCACCACTGAAGAGATGGCCAAGGTCGCTGCATTTCTGGCTTCCGAAGATGCGTCCTATGTCACCGGAGCGATCCTTGCCGCCGATGGCGGTGTCACCGCGCATACCGGCCAGCTGAACATTCATTCCATCATCCGCGACATGAACGGCAATGGCGCGTGAATGCAACGTGATCGAATGTGGCGAAGCGCACTGTTCAGGTTCGGCAAGCCCATCGCTCCTTTTCACGAATGATCGAGGAGATATCTCGCCATGAGCGCAAACCAATCGACAGCAGCGGGTCTACCGCCTGCATCGCCGGGTGATGCCCTCCTGACCGACTTGCCGCTGCCGACCGACAGCATCGAACAGTGCAAGGCCGATCTCGCCCGAACGGGCCTGTGCATTCTTGAAGACGCGCTATCGCCCGAAGAGTTGAAGCGTGCCCGCGACCGGCTTTATCAAGCGGCACAAGACGATCTGGACGCGGCAGCCAGAACCGACTCTAGCGCATCGCGCGGCGAGATCCTGACGGCGGATTTCGACAGTTCGACGCAACGCGTATGGGCCCTTCTCAATCGCGGCCAGCCATTTATCGACATGGCGGAACATCGCCTCGCCCTGGAACTGGTGACTCACGCGCTCGGACCTGATTTCCTGCTTTCCAACATGACTGCCAACATCACGTTGCCAGGTCACACAGGCATGAAGATGCATGCCGATCAGATGTCCTTTTCCTTGCCTTGGCCAAACACTCCACTGGGCATCAACATCGCCTGGATGCTGGACGATTTCACCGCGGAAAACGGAGCCACGCGGGTGGCACCGGGAAGTCATCACCTGAACCGCTGGCCCGTATGGGGAAAAGAAGAAAAAGCACTGGTACCCCTCGTCGGCCGGGCCGGTTCGATGGTGGCGATGGAAGGACGGGTCTGGCATCAGACCGGCGCCAACACCACGCGCGATCAGCGCCGGGCCGGTGTCTTTGCATGGTATTCCGCAGCGGAATACCGCACACAGGAGAACTGGTTCCTTTCACTCAACCCTGCGATCCTGCAACGCAAGCCTTCCGAAGCCTTGCTGAAGATGCTCGGATACCGGGTCAAGGGCACCGCCTTCGGCCACGTCAACGGATACGAGCCTCCCGTCGGATAGTACCGCGCAACGCGCGTTTGGTGCCACATGCCTGAACGAGGTTCATCATGACCTGCGGCGTGCATCGATGTGAAGGGGAGACGGGATGAGCGAAGTCAAGCGACGCGGGGTGGCCTTCGTAACCGGGGGAGCATCAGGCATCGGGCGCGCCACTGCGATGGCGTTTGCTGGCGCCGGTCACTCGGTCGCAATCGCCGATATCAACGAGACTGCCGGCACGCAGGTGGCCGACGATATCCAGGCGGCCGGTTCCTCCGCGATATCCGTGAAATGCGACGTATCCGACGAGGCTCAAGTCGAGGCAGCTATCGCTCGGACAGTAGAACGCTTCAGCCGCCTCGACGCCGCCTTCAACTGCGCCGGTCTCGACGGCAGGCATGCGCCGACGGCGGAGTATCCGGCAGATGACTGGCACCGGACACTGGCAGTCAATCTTACCGGTGTGTGGTACTGCATGGTGCATGAAATCCGGCAAATGCTGAAGCAGGGCGGCGGCTCGATAGTGAATTGCGCCTCTGCGGCCGGACTGCGTGGCATCGCGTCCGTTCCTGCCTACACTGCTTCGAAACATGGGGTCGTGGGCCTGACAAAGACCGCCGCACTCGATTACGCCGCAAAGGGAATTCGCGTAAACGCTGTATGCCCAGGGGGAATACTCACGCCGATGCTGGAACAAGCCATGGGAGACAGCGAGGAGGTCAGGCAAGCCGCAGCCAGGTTCCACCCGGTCGGCCGCCTTGGCCAGCCTCAGGATATTGCAAGCGCGGTGCTATGGCTGTGCAGTGATGGCGCATCATTTGCAACGGGACAGGCGATCGCCATCGACGGGGGTTGGACCGCAGCATAGAGACCGGATCCGCGAGGCATCCCTTACCTCCATTGCCTCGCCAGAAACCGGGATCAGGCTTTTGTATTTTCCTTTTTTCGCGCTGAAGGCCGGACATTGCGGCTCCAGTAGCGCGGGATATCTAACGGGCCAAGCAGGCCTGGCCGGGCGCGGCAAAGCTCGGGTATTACATTTACGGCAGGCATCGCCGGGCAGGCGGAAGGCTCACCGTTGTCCGGCGGAAAAGCGAATTCCAGAGAGAATGAGGGGCTTCCCTCGACCTCGATTCGATAGACCAGATCGACTGGCGCATATGGTGCTTTCCACTGCGCTCCCGCTCCGCGCCAGATCGAATCCACATGCTCGACAATGGCAATTGGCGCGCCGCCCGACATGGCACGGAGTTCAAAATGCAGGACGACGGCTGTACCCGCTTTCACGGTTCCAATGCCGGCCTCGATGTCCTCGTCAAGGGTTTCGACCTCGAAGAAGGTTTCCCAATCGTCGATTTCCACGTTCAGGGCATCGGCGATCTCATGGAGCGTAGGCGCCCACAAAGCCTTCAGCTTGCCATCGCGCAACATGCCAGGGGTAACGCCCGGCTCGATACCGAAGCCGAATATCTCGCGCAAAGTCTGCGAGGAATAATGGCCGAAATAGCCAAGTTCCAGCACGCGCAGGCAGTCGATCCGGCCCGCGGCGGCGAGCGCCGCGATGGCAAGGTCTGTTGTCGCCCATCCCGGATCGATCCCACTGAACAGGAAACTGGAATTGCCAGCCTTGCAGGCAGCTTCGATCTTCGCGCGGGTTTCAACCGGGGCAGTCGGCGGATGCGCGAGTTCAAAAGCCGAGTAATTGACGATATTCGTGCCCCGCTCCAACAGCGGCAGGCTATGCGCAAGCCAGCGATCGGATTCTCCCGGCATGGATCGCCCGAAATCGCAAAGGCAATCCGCGCCAAGCGCGTAGAGTTCTTCCCAGCTGTCTGTCGCCATCACGCCGACCGGATCCAGACCAGCGAGGCTTCCGGAATCGACGCCAACTTTCTCCCTTGACCAGACGAACTGGCCGACGAGCTCGAGGTCGGGGTGATTGAGGATGCCCTTCAGCGCGCGCTTGCCGATCTGTCCGCTGCCGCAATGGATTACGCGCAAGCTCATCGCCCGTTTCCTTCGTTCATCGGCCCAATGGGCTTTGGTACCGACCTCCGATCATCTCCCAATGCCGAAACGGTCGGTGTAAAAAGCGAAATCCTTGCGGATCTGCTCGGTAGTAAGGCCGAACTGCTCTGCCGTGTAGCTGTGAACCCCGTGTGCACCGGATCGGTTTGCGGCATACCACTCCTCCATCTTTTGCCGGGCTTGCGGGCGCAGATTGAAGCCCAGGAAATCGTAGATGCGCTCGATCGAGCCCATCGGATCTGCAATGAATTCGTGGTGATGCAGGTCGAAGAAGCGGTCATCGCCTATCCGGACACGCGCTTCCATCGCCCTCTCCATGCCGACGCGCAGATGTTCACAGCGGCGTCGGCCCATTTCGTGAACGTCGATTTCGAGCCCTTTGGGCATCAGCGCAGTCACGAAACTGATCGCTGACGGTACCGACTTTGCCGGGTCGCGGTGGGTCCAGACGATTCTGGCCTCCGGATAGGCGGAGAACAGCGCGTCGAGATGGAAACAGTGCGCGGGCGCCTTGAACAGCCAGCGGTCGGGCGGGCGGCGCGACTGGAGCAGCTCCATGAAGCGCCGGTGGAAGGCAAAGGCCGGGCCGAGATCGGCTTCACGCCACCAAGCATGGTATTCGGGTATCGGCAGCACGAAATTCTGCGACATGAACCAGGTCGAAAGAACCTCGACGTCTTCCGTGCCCGCATCCGCGTCCCACAGATGCATCGCCATCATTTCGGGGTTTTCGCGGGCCATATTTTCGTACCTGGCTTTGAGCGCGACCCGGCGAGGGTCGGTTTCCTCTTCGCCAAGCACCGGCGGCGGGACCGGCCTCGTCTGCTCCCAACTGCGCAGCGAACGAAAATCCTCGTCGAGCGAAAGGATATTGGCCAGGGCAGTGGTGCCGGTCCGCGGCAGTCCGGTAATAGAGACGGCGGATTCAATCTTCACCTGATTGACCTCAGGGTGAGTTCGGCGCCATTCCTCCATTTCGAGCAGGTTCACCAGCCGTGTATGAATCTGCGATACCATCGCCTTCGCGATCCCTTCGGATGCGCCAAGTTCGGTCTCGATCGCTTCGATGAAGCGACGAAGCCCCACCAGAAATCCCTCGTCGCCAAATTCGGTGAGGTTGGCGCTAGCCTGTGCATCGGCCATCATCTTCTGCGGACTGGGAAATTCGAACGGGGTTGCCATGGATAGGTTTCCTCTGCGCGGACTGTAACGATTACGCTCGCTCAGCCGCGCAGCTGTTGCGCGAACGCCCGAATTTCGTCGATGAAGAGGTCCGGGACTTCAAGCGCCGCGAAATGACCTCCGCGCGGCTTTTCCTCCCACCGAATGATGTTGCTGCAAACCGTTTCGGCCCAGGCACGCGGGGTGCGGCGGATTTCAGCCGGGAACCGGGCGTGGCCGACCGGTACGCTGATTGCCGTGACGTCATTGACCAAGCGTCCCGGGCCAAGTGCTTCGTAATAGAGGCGCATCGCCGAATTGATCGTCTGAGTTACCCAGTAGAGCATAATATTCTCGAGCAGCTGATCCTTGGAATAGGAACTCTCGATATCGTCGCCGCAATCGCTCCACGTCTTGAATTTCTCGACGATCCAGGCCGCCAGGCCAGCAGGAGAATCATTGAGGCCGTAAGCGAGTGACTGCGGTTTGGTCCGCTGGATCACCTGATAGCCACTCTCGTTTGCCTCGTATGCAGCCTTCCATTTCAGATAGTCGAGTTCCTCGTCTGTTAGTCCTGCGGTCGGGTTGGCCGGATCCGCCGGGAAGCCCACCATTAGATTGAGATGGAGGCCGATCACCCGCTCGGGGGCGTAGATCGCGTTCAGGCTCGAGATTTGCGCGCCCCAGTCGCCGCCTTGCGCGATATAGCCTTCATAACCGAGCAATTCCATCAGACGGACGTTGATCCGCGCGGCCTCTCTGCTCGAAAATCCCTTCCCTCGGGTGGGACCGGACAAACCGTACCCGGGGATTGACGGGGCAACGACGTGGAACGCATCGCTTGGGTTCCCACCATGCGCGCGCGGATTGCTCAAGGGGCCGAATATGTCGAGGAACTCGGCCACAGAGCCAGGATAGCCGTGCGTAATGATAATCGGCGTGGCGTCGGGCTCGGGCGAACGGATGTGATAGAAGTGAAGGTTCTGTCCGTTGATTTCGGTCATGAACTGGGGAAAGGCGTTGAAACGGGCCTCGGCTGCGCGCCAGTCAAACCCGTTCCGCCAGTATTCGCAAAGCTCCTGCACATAGGCGAGGTTGGTGCCATAGTCCCAGCCTGCCTCTTCGGGCTCGTCGGGCCAACGCGTGTGTTCAAGACGACGCCTGAGATCTTCGATTACCGCATCGGGAACGTGCAATTCAAACGGGGCGACCTGAGGTTCATTCACTTCCTTTTCCTTCGGTTTTCGTCTCTCAATCATCCGCACGCTTGCCGTAACGCTGTTCCTACTGCGCTGCGCCAAGCTGGTGCTGACCAGGCTTTCGATGGCCAGAGATATCGCGGTGTTTCTTCTGATCCCGCCCGCCGGTTTGCGTCGAGTCCGGGACGGAACAGAGGTTGAAACATGCAACCACGTCTCGGTTCCGCTTTCACCCCGCGCCCGATGCATCCCTGCGCATGTGCGCTTCAGCCATTTCTCGCATGCCGTCGCGCCAGTGTACGTTGCAGGGACCGGTGATGGCCATCCTGCGCGTATTGTCGACCACCACGCCTTTCTGGCTGCGCTCCGGATAGTGCACGCTTATGTCTGGGGTTACGCAGAGTATATCCCCGAAAAGGGCGCACATGTCCTGCGCCGTGACCGCTTCGTCACCGCCCCAGTTGATGATCGGCGCCTCTGGTGTCGCAGCTTCCAGGATCGACCCGACCTGTGCATGGATATCACGATCGTGAATCACACTATAGGGGTTTGGGTCCCAGCGCAGGGTTATCGGCTTGCCGTCGCGAACCATGTCAAACAGGCGTCCGGGTTGTCCGCCCATTCCGGTGTTTCCATAGGCCGCATTCATACGAGCGATGATCGTCGGCAAGCCGAGCTGGCGCGCCACCGAACGGGCCACACCTTCCTGCACGACTTTCGATATTGGATAATGTGGCGAGGTAGGCAGGATCGTACCGCCAAGCGGATCTGTGTATTCATCAAATGGATGCCAGGGATCCGGATTGGGCGTGTAGACGCTTGTCGAAGACATCGAGAGGAACGCCTTTGCCTCGCGGCAATGTGTCATCAGCAGCGCGGTGCCTTCGGCGTTGGTCCGGATCGCCGCATAATAGTCATTTCCGGAGGTATAGGCGGATAAATGCAGCACGTAGTCGAAATCGGCCGGCAAGTCGCCGAATTCTCCACTACCCAGATCCACCGCGCGCGTCGTGACGCCAAGGGCCTCGACCTTCTCGCGTTCTGCCGGATCGCCGAAACGCGACACGCCCCAGACGTCGTTATCCTTCGCGAGCGCCATTGCCAGGGGATAACCAATGTTGCCCGCCGGTCCGGTCAACAGAATTTTCTTGCCCTCTAGCATGCGTCCTCCTCGGTCTTCTTGTTATCCTGATCAGGCAATAATCGCCGACCCAATGCCCTCCTTGGCATAAAGAGGTTCCCCTTTATGCCAAAACATGGGCGAGACTACCACTTTCGATTTTCAAGCATGTCATCCAGAGCAAAGGCCTCCCGCCGTTTCTCAAGGTAACTGCCAAAGAACGCGAGCGGGGCAATGCGCGCAAACTCCTGCTGGCGGCCAGCGCCAATAAGGGGGGCGTGCCGCAGCGAAGGCGCCACAGTATGCCGTTGGCGATCTTGCCGTTGGGTTCATACCGACGTGCACGACCTCGGTTAGGCACCTCAATGGGAAACACTCGCTTCAAAGCATGCGCCTCAGTCTTGCCAGAACCAGGTTGGCAAATTGAGGTGCGCGACGCCGGCCTCGCCACAACTTTCGCGTATACCCTTGAGCGTCTCGCGCGTGGTGAAAGAAATGCCAGGCGTACCGTCTTCTTCGTATAGCTGAATGCGGTTGTGCGAGCTTCCCAGCAGGAACATCTCGGTTTCTTCTGCGACAGTCACGTCAGGCTCATGAATAACCCCGAACGGTTCATATCCAAAGCCGCCCGGGCCGATGGTACCCGCTTCATAGGTGAAGCTTCCGCTATGGCAATACAACCATACCGTGCTGTAGTGCGCATGCACCGGCAATTGCACCCCCTTACTTATTCGAAATATACTAGCTGACATTCCAGCATTAATATCGATCCAAAGATATTTTATTTTCAAGCCGGGAAGGTGAGGACCCTCGTACCACGGAATTTGATCGATCCTGTCTCGATCCATCATCACGCTTCCCGGAACGTTACGGTTCATGACGTTCGGATAGGTTGAGGATCTCGTGTAGATCGACTTTTCATCCTGCGGGTTCGCAACGGCCATTTTCAACTCCCAATTCCGTCATGCGGGGTCGCCGCCTCAAGAGATAGGCTGCTCGAGGCGGCGACAAGCCAGGTAATCAGTGCCGTCTCATTTCGACAATGCCCGCATCGGCTCTGCGGCACGAAGAACGGCTTAGTATTTTACACCCAGCTTGACGCCGATGGTGCGCGGTTCGTTCAAGGTCACGTACTGGCCCCGCACGTTTGCAGTGTTGATGATCGTAAAGCGCTTGTCGGTAATATTTTCCACGAACGCGCCGATCGTGATCTTGTCGCCCGGCAAGGCGAAAGTCGCCTGCGCCGCGCCAAGAAAGTAGCCATCGTTATAGTGTCTAGCCCCCTGAGGCTGGGCCAGTGATATTGGGTTTCTCTAATAGGGT
>CAZRVW010000022.1:0-22562 GCA_964603645.1 uncultured Novosphingobium sp.
CGGAGGCAGTTTTACACTAACAATCATCGCGGACCACTCGGTGGGGGCCGGTCAGGCAATGGCCGGATTCTTGCAGACTATCTGGTCGCCCATGGTCGGGGTTCCGATCCGGCCAACACGGGGTTTCTGCAGAAGTTCTCGAACCGTCCCGGCTCGAACGCCAGTTCGCAAGGCAGCTTCCTCGTCGGAGACACCTACTACGGCAAACACGGCCGTTCGCGCCGGCTGCTGGGGCTGGACCCCGAAAACAGCCTCGCCTTCGAGCGTGCTATCGTCATCCATGGCGCGAACTACGTATCGAGGAGCATGGCGCGTTCGTCGGGACGGGTCGGACGAAGCCAGGGGTGCTTTTCCGTTTCCCAGGCGGACATAGACGAGGTCCTGGCCCTGCTGGAGCCGGGAACGCTGCTCGTTTCGGCAAAGTGAGCGCCTCTCGCCTTCACCCGTAAGGGCCAGGCCAGACAAACTATCCCGGCATCTTCTCGAACTGCGCAACACCTTGCGCTATCTCGTGAAATGCCTGCTTGTCGCAAATGAACAGCGCGACCTGCGGCCCCTCGAACTGGGAGGGATCGTCCATGGTCCCGACCTTGACCACGACGGCCGGGAATCCGTCTAGCCGCGTCACCAGATGGGTGCCGCAGTTGGGACAGAACTGACGCGTAACTGGCCGTTCCAGATCGCTGCGCGCAAAGCTTTTCGGTTCTCCTTGCGTATAGGCAAAGCCGTCGGCAGGCATCATGATCAGGAAGTTCGGGCCGCCGCCGGTGATGTACTGGCATTCGCGGCAATGGCACTGCGCCGGCATTCCGGCTTCGCCCTCGGCGCGGTAGCGCACCTGCCCGCAATAGCATCCGCCCTCGATTTTCATCCCGCTCTCCCTTCGATGTTGCGCATGGCTTCGCGCACGGGCAGTCTAGTCTCGGTAAGACGTGAGAGGAAAGAGGCGATGCACGATCTGGTCATCAGGGGCGGAACCGTAGTCGATGGCACCGGCACAACGCCCTTCGTTGCCGACATAACCATTGATGGCGAGACGATCACTGCCATTGGCGAGGCGGTCGGCAAGGGCCGCGAGGAAATCGATGCCAAGGGCAAGCTGGTCACCCCCGGTTTCGTCGACCTGCATACCCATTATGACGCACAGGCGATGTGGGACCCGGTGCTCGCACCGACCTCGTGGCATGGCGTTACCAGCGTGGTCATCTCCAATTGCTCGGTCGGCTTTGCCCCGCTCAATCGCGACAAGCGCGACTTTCCGTTGCGGGTGCTGGAAGCGATCGAGGAAATCCCGGTCGAGGTGATGGAAGCGGGGATCGAGTGGGACTGGGAGAGCTATCCTGAATTCCTCGATGCGCTCGACCGCCGCAAGCACACGCTCGATATCGCCACGCAGGTTACTCATGTCGCGCTGCGATCCTATGTCATGGGCGCACGCGGCGAAGCGAACGAACCTGCGACCGAGACCGATATGGAGGAAATCGGGCGCCTGACCGAAGAAGCCCTGCGCGCGGGCGCCATCGGCGTCAGCGCAACGCGCACCAAGTTCCACCGCTTTCCCGATGGCGACATCGTTCCCGGCACCTATGGCAACGAGCACGAACTGATCGGAATGGCCGATGTGCTAGGCCGCGTCGGTGGCGGGCATGTCATGCAATACCTCGGCAACCCGTGGGATCTCGATCACGACCTGCCCTTCACTCGCGAACTGGCGCGCCACGCGAAGAGCCCGGTCCATTTCATCATGAGCGATACGGAGTGGCAGCGGCGGCTCGAGTTCGCACAGGCCATGCGCGATGACGAAGGGCTGGAGGTCTACGCCCACGTCCCGCCGCGCGGCGTTGGATCGATCGGCCACTGGCGCGCGACCGAGCATCCTTTCCGCAATACGGCGGCGCTCAAATCCATCGCCCATCTGCCGTGGTCCGAGCGGCTGGAACGCCTGCGCGACCCGGAATTACGGGCAGAGGCAATAGCAGAGGCAGCTGCCGAGCCGGACAGCTTCTTCCGCTCCTTCACTTTCGACCAGTTGTTCGAACTGACCGACGACTTCGATTACGAGCCCGATCCCGCGACCATTAGCCTTGCCGCGCGGGCCGAGGCAAGCGGGGAAGATCCCTTCGGCCTCGCCTGGGACATCATGACCGGCAAGGACGGTACCGGCATGATCTGGGGGCCGCTCACCAACTACAAGGCGGGCGACCTATCGACCGTGCGCGAGCTGCTGCAACACCCGCTTACGCTCACCAGCCTGTCGGACGGCGGCGCCCATTCGACCCGCATCTGCGACAGCGCCGGAACCACCTTCATGCTCGCCCACTGGTGCCGCGACCGCAAGCGCGGGCCGACGCTGCCGGTCGAGCAGGTCGTGCGCTGGCTCAGCCGCGACACCGCCTTCGCCTATGGCATGAAGGACCGGGGCGTGCTCGCTCCCGGCTATCTTGCCGACCTCAACATCATCGATTTCGACAGACTGAAATTGCACGCACCCTATCTCGCCGACGATTTCCCCGGCGGTGCGCATCGTCTGTTGCAGCGTGCAGACGGCTACGACGCGACGATCAAGCGCGGCAAGGTCACTTTCCGCAATGGCGAGCATTGCGGCGTCTATCCCGGCGGGGTAGTGCGCGGACCGCAGACGGCGCACGCGCCGAAAGAAGAAGCGGTCATCTAGGGGAGAAGTAAACTGGACAGGAACAGAAAGCTGGAAGGCCGGAAGATCATCGTCACCGGCGCGGCGTCGGGCATGGGCGCTGCAACCGCGCGGCTGTTTGCCGAGCACGGCGCAACGCTGACGCTGTTCGACATGAATGAAGAGGCGCTCAAGGCCGTGGCCGACGAGACCGGCGGGACAGCCGTTGCGATCAATCTCGCCGAAGGCCCTGCCGTCAACGAGGCCGTGAACGCGGCGGCGAAGGCGATGGGCGGGCTCGACGGGATCGTCAACGCGGCAGGCATCCTTCGCATGAAGCTGATCGAGGAGATCACCTTCGAGGAGCAGGACATGCTGCTGCGCGTAAATGTCGGCGGCGTCGCCAACATGGTGCGCGCCGCACTGCCGCATCTTCAGGCCTCTGGCCACGGCACCATCGTCAACTTCGCATCCTATGGCGCCTATCGTCCGGGCTTCGGGCTTTCGATATACGGCGCGACCAAAGCGGGCGTGATCGCCATGGCCAAGTCGCTGATCAACGACATCGGCCCGAATGTGCGGATCAACACGATCTGCCCCGGCGTGATCCAGACGCCGATGAACCAGCCGCGCATCGATTCCGGTCACCTCAGCAAGGACCGGATGGAAGCGATCAACCAGCTTGGCCGCTACGGCCAGGCGGAAGAGGTAGCCGAAGCCGCGCTGTTCCTTACCGGTCCCGAAAGCTCGTTCATGTCGAACGCGGTGCTTGAGGTATCGGGCGGCCAGCTCAACTGATCGCGCCAGGGGAGACAGACATATGGCAGCACCGCAACTTAGTGACCTGCTCGCCAAGGGCAGGGCCGCTTTTGTTATGACCGAGGTCCAGCCCGACGTAATCGGGCCAAACGGGCCATGGCCGCCGCTGGTCGAGGCGGCAGACAAGACGAACCTCGTCGCCAATGCCGCGCGCATCGCGGCGGCGGCACGTGTCGCAGGCGCGCCGGTGTTCCACTGCACCGCCGATTCGCTGCCCCGCGGCTTTGGTGCGAGCAGCAACACGCGCCTGACCGGCTCGGCGCGCAAGAAACGGGCGGGCGATGCGGTGAACACGGCAACGGGAGCCGCGCCTTTCCCGGAAACCTGGGAGGATGGCGACATCCTGATGCCGCGCTTCAATGGCCTGTCGTGCATGCATGGCACCGCGCTCGACCAGGTCCTGCGCAACGAAGAAATCACGACCGTGGTGCTGAGCGGCGTTTCGCTGGCTTTCGGCGTGCTCAGCACGTCTATCGACGTGGTCGACCGAGGTTATCAGCTCGTGATCCCGACCGATGCAGTCGCCGGTTTTCCCGAGGAATATGCCAAGGCGGTGGTCGACAACACGCTGATGATGATCGCTACGCTGTCGACGACCGATGCCGTTGTCGAAGCGTGGCAAGCAGCCGGAGCGTGACGGCACCGCCGGCGCGACAGGCGCAAGACTTCATATCGCTGCTTGAACTCGAAGAGCTCGAACCGGGGCGCTTCCGCAGCCTGTTTTCCGATCTCGACTATCAGGGCGGGCACATGTTCGGCGGACAGCTGGTAGCCCAGGCGCTTGCTGCCGCCCTGCCCTCGTTCGGCGACAAGCAAGCCCATTCCCTGCATGGCTATTACCTGCGCCCCGGCGATGTGCGCGCCGCAATCGACTATGCGGTAGAGGAAGTACGCGACGGGCGCAGCTTCGCGACGCGCCGGGTACGCGCCGAGCAGAACGGCAAGCTGCTTTACGAGATGCTGTGCTCGGCGAGCACGGGCGAGGCCGGTCCGATGGATCATCAGGACGCCGTGCCAGCCAATGTGCCTGCGCCGGAAGATCTCCCCACGATGGCCCAACTGCTCGACGACCCGGCCTTTGCCGATTGCCATGAGACGATTGACCGGCTCACACCCATGCAGTTTGCGGATTGTCGCCCGCTCGATCCCGAAAGCGTGTTCCGCCCCGGCCATGGCGGGCCGATGCGGGTCTGGCTAAAAGTGAAATCGCTCGCCGATCCGCTCGATCCCGTGACGCGTGTTTGCATGGCGGCCTATCTGCAGGACTACTTCATCGCCTTCGTACCCTGGGCATACCAGTCGAAGCCATTCGCCATGGAAACGCCCAAAGTCGCCAGCCTCGACAGCAACGTTTGGTTTCACCGTCCTGCGCCAGCTGACTGGCTGCTGTTCGACATGGCCAGCCCCATCGGCGCGGGCAGCACAGCACTCGCCACCGGGCGGCTGATCGACCGGGCAGGCAGGGTGATTGCCACTGCCACACAGGAAGTGCTGTTTCGCGAAGGGTGAAGCGGCCGTCCGCCGCCGCGATATCGCGCCGAGCGCACCGGAATCGCCGATTCGCCCTTTATTCCGGCGGGTCTGGCGTGCCACATGGGCCGATCAGACATTTTGCCGGAGTCGTTTCATGCCAGAAGTAGCCGTTCTCAGCGCCGTTCGCACCGCCGTCGGCACTGCCCGCAAGGGTTCGCTTGCCAATACCTTGCCAGAAAAGATGGCCGCCACGGTGCTCCAGGCTGCGGTCGATCGCAGCGGCGTCGATCCGAAGGAAGTCGATGATGTCGTGCTTGGCGAATCGCTTTACGGCGGCGGTGACGTCGCGCGCTTTGCCGCCGAGGAAATCGGCCTGCTTCAGGCGGGCGGCGCGGCGGTCAACCGCCACTGCGCTTCGGGCCTCACAGCCGTCGGCTTTGCCGCCGGATCGATTGCCTCGGGCATGGAGCGCTTCGTGATCGGCGGCGGCGTGCACTCCGCCTCGTTCATGCCGCGATCGAGCCAGCGCGAACCGGGCAGTGCGGATTTCGAGCAGTGGCTGCCGCCTTCGCACCGCGACCGGCCAGACGCGCCGGTGTTCGACATGTCGATTGCAGTCGGCTGGAACACCGCCAAGGAGAACGGCCTGACGCGCGAAGAGCTCGACGCCTGGGCGCTGCGTTCGCACCAGCGCGCTGTCGCAGCCATCGATGCTGGCAACTTCGCCGATGAAATCGTGCCGATCGAGGTGCTCGGAT
The DNA here is from genome assembly GCA_964603645.1 of uncultured Novosphingobium sp. Lineage (GTDB taxonomy): Bacteria > Pseudomonadota > Alphaproteobacteria > Sphingomonadales > Sphingomonadaceae > Novosphingobium. The sequence continues at coordinate 5,683 of CAZRVW010000022.1, forward strand.
TCGATGGATCCATGAGCACCTTCTCGGTCGACGAGCATCCGCGCCGCGACACGACTGCCGAAAAGCTCGCCGAGCTGAAAGTGCTGCATCCCGAGATCGAGGGCTTTTCGATCACCGCCGGCAATTCGAGCGGCGTCAACGACGCGGCGGGCGCGCTGATGCTGTCATCGATGGACGCAGCCAAGAGCAACGGTTCGGAGGTCATCGCCAAGATTCTCGGCTGGACGTCGATCGGCGTAGATCCCGTGCGCATGGGCATGGGCGGTGTCGAGGTCATCACCAAATTGCTCGATCGCACCGGCCGCAAGACCACAGACATCAAGATCTGGGAAATCAACGAGGCCTTTGCCTCAGTGCCGGTCGCGGCCTGCAAGGTGCTGGGACTGGACGAGGACACGGTCAACATCGCAGGCAGCGGCTGCTCGATCGGCCATCCCATCGCCGCATCGGGCGCGCGCATGCTGTGCACGCTCATAAACGATCTCAAGCGCGCCGGTGGCGGGCTTGGCGTCGCCTCGATGTGCGCAGGCGGCGGCCAGGGCGGCGCGGTGCTGGTCGAGGTCTGAGTCAAATTGACTGAGGTTCGCTAACGCGAACCCGGTCACCTCCCGCCCCTCCTCCCCGCCCGGCCACCAAGGCTACCGGTACGTTCGGTGGCCGGGCGGGGAGGAGGGGCGGGAGGTCTGAACCAGGCCCACCAAGCCTGGACAAGAACGCCTCAATCCAGCGCCTGATAGACCAGATTGTCGAAGGCCGGGCCGATCTCGCGGCGCATGTCGAACCACATCTGCGTCATCATGATCGCGACAAGGTCTTCCCTGGGATCGGCGAACCAGCGGTTCGTATAGGCGCCCGGCCAGCCGAACTTGCCCGGTGAGGCGAGCGCGACATCGTGCCCGTGCGGGCCGATGACCGATACGCCTAGGCCGAAACCGTGCGCGCCAAGAATGTCCATGACCGGGAAGTGTGGCGGGCGCTGGCTCTCGCCGATCCAGTCGCTGGTCATGGCCTCAACCATCTTGCGCGAGAGGATACGCACGCCGTCGAGCTCGCCATGGTTGAGCAAGGCGAGCGCGAATCTCGCATAATCGTCCGCAGTTGAAACCAGCGCGCCGCCGCCGCCCTCGAAACGCGGCGCGTTGCCCCACCACGACGTGTCCGGATGATCGTGCACTTTCAGTTTGCCTGCGTCATCGCGCATATAGCCGACGGTGAAGCGATCGCGCTTGTCCGACCCCACATGAAAACTCGTATCCTTCATGCCCAGCGGGCCGAGGATGCGCGCGCTCAGCGCTCCGAACAGACTCGTGCCGTCAATCCGCGAAATCAGCACGCCGAGCACGTCGGTCGCGAAGCTGTAATGCCAGGTCTTGCCCGGCTGCGAGATCAGCGGCGTCTCGCCCAGCGTCGCCATCCATTCGTCAGGCGTCATGTCGGCAATGATGCCGCCGCCGCGTAGCGGCTCGGTAGCTTTCTGCAATTCACCGAAGCTGTTGAAATCGTATGTAATACCGGAGCGGTGCGTGAGCAGGTCGAGCACCGTGATCGGCCGGGCCAGAGGCTCGGTTTCGTTTACCGGCCCGTTGGGTTCCTTCATAACCTGCATTTCGGCCAGTTCGGGCAGCCAGTTGGCCACCGGATCGAACAACCGTAGCTTGCCCTCTTCGATCGCCTGCAAGACGGCAGCGCTGACGATCGGCTTGGTCATCGAGGCGAGGCGAAAGATCGCGTCACGCTGCATCGGCTTGGCCGCTTCGACATCCATCATGCCGTGGCAGCTTTCGTGGACGAGATTGCCGCGCAGCCAGATCTGCGTCTGCACTCCCGCGTAGTGGCCGCCGTTGGCAAAGCCATCCATCGCGTCCGTCAGGCGCTTGAGGCGGTCCATGGAAATCGTGCCGGTCATTGTGCGGGCTCCTCGGCCTTGCCTTGTCCAGTATTCACACCGCCGGTGCGCATCGTTTCTGCCTCTCGAGCAAGTGTAGGATCGAGCGCGGCGATCTGCGCTGCGAAGGAATCGATCAGGGTGCCAGATGGAGCGACCGGACCGTCCATCAGCGCGCTTTCGTGTGCCGCCCAGTCCTCGGGAGCGGGATTGTCCAGCACCACGTGCTCACTCAGCGCATAGGTTACGCGCTGGGCGACGCCTCCGCCGACCATGAAGCCCTCCCCATTGATACGGCAGTCCTCATGGACCAACCACGCAGCGAATTTCGCGATGTGCTCCGAACCGAAGCGATGTTCGAGCACGTCGGTCGCGAACGAATTGGCGATCTGCGCGGTCAGCCGCGACCAAGCGCTGGGCAGAATGCAATTGGCGTGAATGCCGTGCGACGCGCCTTCAAGCGCAAGGCCCTTGGTGAAGGCAAATATCGCGCCTTTCGCCGCGCCGTAGCTGGTGGCGAAGGGATTGCCGAACATGCCGTTCGAGGCGGTGGTGAGCACGCGCCCTGCCCCGCTCGCGACCAGATGCGGCCAGGCTGCGCGGGCAAGGTCGACCGTGCCGATCACGTGAATGCCAAAGGCATTGTGCCACTCCGCCGCGGGCATGTCGGCCAGCATGCCGCCATGGCTGCCGCCGGCATTGCAGACCACCACGTCGAGCCTGCCCCACTCATCGATGGCGCGCGCGACAAGCTCATCACAGCAGGTGCGCACATCGCCCTTGTGAGACATGGCCTCACCGCCCGCAGCGCGGATTGCCGCTGCAGCATCCTCCGCCGGATCGTCGCCTTGTCCCGCACGCCCGGTCGGATCGAGCGCGGCATCGTTGATCAGCACCTTGCAGCCGCGCGCGGCGAGCAGTTCGGCATGAGCGCGGCCCACGCCCCTGCCGCCGCCGCTGACAATCGCGACCTTTCCGTCGAAACGCATCATTTGGTTTTCCTCTATTTGACGTTCCATTCGACCGGCAGCCGGGTCAGGCCGATGGTCACGCCCGAAACGTATGAATATTGGGCATCTTCCGCCAACCGCAGGCCCGGCAAGACAGGTAGCAGCCGTTCGATCATCGCGCGCAGTACGGTGCGGGCAAGCCATGCGCCGGGGCAGATGTGTGGCCCGGCTCCGAACGGCGTGTGACGAAACGGCTGAAGCCGCTCGAAATCGACCAGCAGTGAATCGGAATAGGTCTCGTCGTCGAGCCCGCCCATCGCCGCCGCGCATAGCACCAGCTCACCCTTCTTCATGGTCACGCCGCGAAATTGCTGATCCTTCGCCACCACCCGGGTAATATTGGCAATGGCATAGCGGCGCAGCAGTTCCTCCACGGCATGGACAGCGAGCTCCGGACTCTCGACCAGCCGCTCGCGATCTTCGGGGTGGGTGGCAAAATGCAGCATGGCATGACCTAGCTGCGAGGTCAGGGTATCGACCCCCGCGGCCAGCATGAGCATCGAGATCGAATGGATTTCGTCGTGGGTGAGCGGACGGTCGTCGACCCGGCCTTGCGTCAGCGCCTCGATGAACAGTCCGGAATCGCCCGGCTTCTCCCGCCCGCTGGCGATCGCCTCGCGCCGCTCGGTAACCCAGTCGCCAACGAATGACCGCGCTTCGGCATAGCCTTCAAGGTGTTCCTCGATGGAATCGCCATGGAACATCTTGCGCGTCCATTCGCGGAAATCGTCCTGCCTCTCTGGCGACAGGCCCATGATCTTGAGCACCAGAGCGACTGGCAACGGGCGTCCGAAATCGGCAATGAACTCGCACTTGCCACGAGGCACGAGCTCGGTCTGCAGACCGCCGAACACCTCGTCCATATAGGTTCCGATGGGTGCAAGCGCGCGAGGGCTGAACACGTTTTGCGAGAGTATCTTGCGAAACTTGCCGTGCTCGGGCGGATCGAGACTCGACGGGATCGCTTGCGGGCGCGGCGGCGCGGGTATCGAAACCACCCCACTGGAAAACAGCTCGTAGCGGCGAAACACCTCGTCGACAGCCTGCGCCCCGCTCACCACCCAGTGCCCGCCGTTGCATGGGGTCCAGAACACCGGCTCCCCCTTGCTCGCCTCGGCGTAGTAGAGCCACGGATCGCGGGCGATCCCATCGGAATAGCGATAGTCGAATTGCTTCACGAGGTGCGCGGGCACATGGTCGGGAACGTGGTCGCCGCGCTCGATATTCGTGCTCTCACCCATTGCCTTGCTCCTTGCGCGCATCGAAGCGCACCGGAATCAAATCGAATCCGGCAACCACCCCGGTCGGCTTCAGACCGGGCTCGCCAGTCAGCGCAACATTGGAAAGACGGCGCGTCAGCACGCCGATAGCCTCGGCCATCTCGGTGCGCGCCAGGGTCTGACCGATGCAGGCGAAGCGGCCGAAGCCGAAGCCGATGTCGTAGGCCGGATCGTTGCGCGGACAGTGCAGGGCCGCAGGTTGGTCAAAGACGTCCGGATCGCGCCCTGCCGCGGACATATTGAGCGAAACCACATCGCCCGGAACGAGCGAATGGCCCGCGACTTCCAGCGGCTCGTGGACGACGCGCATCTGGCGCGGGGTGCCGGGGTGCAGCCGCATCGAATCGGCGATCACATCGGGGATCGGCGCGGGCTCGGCGGCAAGCTCCTCCCACAAGCCGGTTTCGAGAATGCTCATCAGTGAGCCTGAGAGCGTGTAGCGTGTGGTGTCGTGCCCGCCGAGCAGCATGAAAGACACCGACCACACCAATTCGCTATCGGTCAGCTTGTCCTCGCCGTCCCAAAGTTCGATCAGGTCACCGAGGAAATCGTCCCGTCGCGGAGCGGCGCGGCGCTCCGCCACGACCTGGGAGATATGGCCGTAAAGGTAGCGCAGCGCCTTTTCGAGCACCGGCATGCCGGGTTCGAACGGCTTCTGGCCAAGCATGCGCAAGTGCATGGTGGCTGCCGCGACCTCGGGCACGTCCTCGCCCGCAAGGCCAACGAATTGCGAGATCACCGAGATCGGGTATTCGTGACAGAACTGGCCGACCAGATCGGCCTCTCCTGCGTCGATAAAGCGGTCAATCAGGCCATCGGCAATGCGGCGCATCTCGGGCCGGAAGCTGTCTACCCGCGACGTGGTGAAAGCCTTGACCAGGATCGGGCGGATACGGTCGTGCTTGTCGGGCGCCATGAAATTGAGGTTCCCATCGCGGATGAATTCGAGAATGATCTCGCTTGCGCCGATCGACTTGAAATAGGCGACATCGCGCGGTTGCATGCGCTTGTCGCGAAACGCCTTACGGACCACCGGGTAGCTGAGGAACTCGTATCCGTATTCGCTGCGCGCCACCGCCGGGCGCGGCCCTTCGGGCAGAGCCGAATCCGGATCGAGATAGAATTCGTCGCTGTTGGTCTTGATCACCGGGCATTTGCCCGCACCCGAACCGCTCATGCTTCCACACCCGCATCTCTTTCACCGGCAAGATTGGCACTCGCAGGGCGACTAGACAAGCGCGGCTTGCGCAAAGGCGGACGGCGATCCAGTATCGTGCGCCTGAGCCGATGAGAGCAATGCCATGCCCGAGACCCCAGACTATTCCGAGAAATATGGCCAATGGGCCATGGTGGTCGGGGGCTCCTATGGCCTTGGCGAAGCGCTCGCTCGCGAACTCGCCAGGCGCGGCATGAACCTTGTCATCACCGCACGCGGACAGGACAAGCTCGACGCAGCGGCCGAACGATTGCACGCCGATTTCGGGGTGAAAACGAAAACGATTGCCGCCGACCTTTCGGACCCCAACGTTCTCGACGTGATGCTTGCCGGGCTGGGCGGCACCGAAATCGATTTCCTGATCTACAATGCGGCGCTCGAACATGGTGGCGAATTCATCGTCCAGGATCTGGAACGCCATCTCGCCAACGTGCAGGTCAACTGCGTGGTGCCGACGATCCTCGTCCACCATTTCGCGCGGGGCATGGCCGAGCGCGGGCGCGGCGGCATTGTCATTTCCTCGTCGTTGGGCGGGGCTCAGGGCCTCTATGCCTGGGCCAGCTATGGCGCGAGCAAGTCCTACGAAAACCTGCTCGGCCAGGCGCTGTGGTACGAATTGAAACCCAAAGGCGTCGATGCCACGACCTTCATGATCGGCTCGACCTATACGCCCAGCTTCCAGCGTAACCAGAAGCTGCGCCAGACGCCCTTTGCTGACAGCCGCACGCCCGAAGGGCTGCCCGATGGAACGCCGGTGCCGCAAGACCCGGAAGATGCTGCTGCCAACCTCTTCGCTACGCTCGACGGGGAGTGGCCGCCGCTGGTCTATGCCAATCCGCGCGATGAAGAGAATGCGCAGAAGATGGCCGCGCTCTCGCTTGCCGAACGCATCACCCTCACCAGCGATGCGGTGCGCAAGAGCTTCGAGGCCGCGCCGGGCGCGAAAAGCGGCGAGCCGCAATTAATGTAACGGGAGCAGGCAACTTGCGAAAACAGCACCTCAAGATCTCCGCAGCGCTGACCATCGGGCTGGCGAGCCTTGCGCACGCCGCCCCTGCACTGGGGCAGGCGTCACAGCCGGCACCTGATAACCGCCCGAACATCATCGTTATCGTCGCCGACGATCTGGGCTTTTCCGATCTCGGCGCCTTTGGCGGAGAAATCCGCACACCCAATCTTGACGCGCTGGCGATGCAGGGCGTGCGGCTGACCAATCTGCACACCGCACCGGTCTGCAGCATGTCGCGTGCGGAACTGCTGACGGGGGTCGACCATCATCGTACCGGCCTCGCCACATTCGGCGAATTTCTCGACCGCAATCCCAACCAGAAGGGCCAGCCGGGATACGAAGGTCATCTCAACTCGCGGGTCGTGACGATTGCCGAGCGCTTGTCGGAAGGGGGTTACGATACGATCATGTCGGGCAAGTGGCATCTCGGCCAGGCACCCGAAGCCGATCCGGCGAAACGCGGCTTCAGCAAGTCCTTCACGCTGCTCGGCGGCGGCCATAACCACTTCAATCCGCCTTCGGCGCCGGGCGCGCAGACCGCATATGCGCAGTATACGCTGAACGGGAAGCCGGTCACACCGCCGCCCTTCTATTCGTCCGACTACTTCACCGATCAGCTGATCGGCTTCCTGCCCGATCGCGCAAAGAGCAAGCGGCCCTTCTTCGCCTATCTGGCCTTCACCGCGCCGCATTACCCGTTGCATGCTCCGGCTGAGGATATTGCCCGCTATTCAGGCAAGTACGACATCGGCTACGACGAGCTGCGATCCCGACGAGTTGCCCGCCAGAAGCAGCTCGGCCTCGTTCGAAAGGATGTCGTCGCGCATGGGCCCAGCAAGCCGACGCGCTGGAAGGATCAGCCACCATCGGAAAAGAAACGGCTGGCACGGCAGATGGAAGTCTACGCCGGAATGGTGGACCGGCTCGACCAGAACATCGGCCGCCTGATGGACAGCCTGAAACAGCGCGGGCTGGCGGACAACACGCTGATCTTCTTCATGTCGGACAATGGCGCGGAGGGCCATCAGCTCGAACAGTCGGTGGTGTTCCCCGACGTCGGCAAGGCGCTGCTCGGCAGCGGCGACAACAGCCTCGAATCGCTGGGGACCGAGAAGAGCTATTTCTGGTACGAGACCAACTGGGCCGAAGCGGCATCGGCGCCCGCGCGGCTCTACAAGTCGTTCCCGAGTGAGGGCGGCACGCGCCCGGTCGCGTTCATCGCCGGAACGCCGGTGAAGCAGTCGGGCATATCGTCGGCCTATGTTTCTGTTCGCGACGTAGTGCCGACGATCATCGAGCTTGCGCGTCTGCCCAAGCCGAAATTCACGCGCGGCAACGATCCGGTCTTCGTGCCGACCGGCACCAGCCTGACGCCGTTGCTCAGCGATCCCGATGCGATGATCCACCAGCAGGTGATCGACAACGGCGAGATGTTCGGTCGCCGCTGGGCGCGAAGAGACAACTGGAAAGCTGTCTACATACCGGCCCCGACCGGTCCGACACGCTGGGAACTGTTCGACGTCGCGGCCGACCCCGGCGAGACCCGCGACCTTGCTCGCGAGCATCCGGACATCCTCGCGGAACTTCGCCTGCAATGGCTGGAATACGCTTACGACACCGGCGTGATCGTACCGATCCACGCCGGGAACTGAAGGGCGACCCGGCTGGTCAGGCTCAGCGTCGGGACAGGCTGGCCGAAAAGGAGATGGCCATGGCCGAAGACGACAGCATCTGGCGACCCTCGGCCCCTTAGGGGTTGGCCCTCGCCCGCGAGGCGATCACGGCAGGCGCGGAGCGCGATCTCATCGCGCTTATCGAACGGTGCGGCCTGATTGACAGGGGCGGTGATCGGTCGAGCTTTTCGTTCGGCTGGGAATATGCCTTTACCGAGGATGTCTTCCGGCGGTGTCCGCCCATTCCCTCTGGTTTTGAGGCCGTACGCGAGGCCGCTGCTGCGCTGGCTCGGGTAGAGCCCGAGGACCTCGTGCAATGCCTGCTAAACCGCTACGAAACCGGAAGTGGGATCGACCCCCATACGGACAAGGGCGTCTGGGAGGCGGTTGTCGGCGTCTCGCTGGGCTCAGCGTGCATCATGGATTTTGCCGATCAGGAGAATCCGGCTGGCGAGCCGGTCGCGGTCGAACTGCCACCCCGCTCGATCTATCTGCTCTCGGGCGATGCACGGTATCGCTTTACTCACGCCCTGCGTCCCGCACCTGCGACACGCTGGTCGGTGACGTTCCGCAGCTTTGCGCCGGGCATGCCGGTCGGTGCAGGCGACGAGATCGAGGCGGGAGGCTCAGCTCCCGAAGCCTAAAGCGGCTTCGGCGCTTCCCGGTCCATCCATGCTGCCAGATTGCGCTGGAAATTGATGACGCAGGCTTCCTGCGCCGGATTTGGCGCCAGTCCGTCCTCGGCCAGCGAGACCGAGCGCATCCCTTTCTGCACTTCGGCGAAATTCTTGAAGTCCTGCCGGATCAGCAGCGGCCAGCTTTCAGCATCGCGATTGGGTTTGTGCTCCCACTGCGTTTCCGGTTCCTCGCCTTCGGGATATCGCTCCAGCGCGAAGACCTCCATGATCGAACTGTCGGGATCGTACATGTCGGGACGCATGCGGAAGCCCATGCAGAAGGTCATGTTCGGCAGCAGCACCATATTGGGGAACAGGTGCCAGTTGATGCCGACATCGGCCATGTGGGCGGGGTCGACCGGCGGCCAGTCCACGCCGCGCTCCGCGTCCATCGTATAGGCCAGCTCGAACAGCTTCATGCTGACGTCCTGCGCCGTCGCATCCTCGGGCAACAACTCGGGGATTTTCGATGCCGCTTCGATGAAGGTGTCGGTGGTCAAGGTCCAGACCGTCTCCTTCTGCATCTTGAGCCCTTCATAGGGCGCGCTGCGGACGTCGATCTTCGACTCTTCGCCCACCGCCGTGCCGATCCCACCGCCGGTTGATCCGACCTGGAACAGCCGGCCGTGCAGGCCCTCGGTGCTCGAATGAGTCTCGGCATTGGAGACTCGCTTGGTCTGCGGATGGGTCGTCTCTGCATGATAGCCCTCGATGAAGCCTTCGACCGCGACCTTCCAGTTGCAGTCGAGCTTGAGCCACTGCCGCCACTTGTAACGCATGCGCTCGACCTGGAACGGCCCGATCCAGTAGTCGAGCGTTTCGAGATGGTCCGCCAGCGGCCCGCATTCGGAGTCGAAATTGACGAAGACGAAGCCGGCCCAGCGATCGACCTTGACCTGCCTGAGGCGCAACCTGTCGGCATCGAGCGCGCCGTTCCACAGCTCCTTGTTGAGCACTTTGGTATTCTCGCCCTGCAGGTTCCATTGCCAGCCATGATAGGGGCAATGGAAATGGGCGGCGCGTCCGCAGCCTTCGAGCAGCTTGCGCCCGCGATGGCGGCAGGCGTTGTGGTAGGCGACGATCTCGTCCTCGGCCACGCGGGTGACGATCAGCGACTGGTCGAGAATCTCGTAGACGTAATAGTCACCGACGTTGGGAATCTCTTCCTCGCGGCAGGCCATTTGCCAGACCTTGAGCCACAGCCGCGCCTTTTCATCCCGGGCATATTGCTCGCAGATATAGGGTTTGGTCGGCATCGCTACCGGGGCTTCAACAGTGCCGGACAGGTTTGGGTTGGCTACGTTCATTTCGCAATCTCCACCGCTCCGAAGAATCATCTACACTGATGTAGATTTCCCGTAAACCGCGTTCGCACGCCGCACGGGCGGGACTGGCAAGAATGGACTGCAGCGGATATGGAGCTTGCACCGCTAACAGGGGAGAGCCGACCATAGCACGGGGACGGAAAGCCGGCCCGGCCCGCAAGGCCACACGCGCCGCGCCAATGGCGCCGCAGGAGCGTTATCGCCAGCTGCTCGACGCGGCGCGCACGATCGTCTCGCGCGACGGCGTGGCCGGATTGACCATGTCGGCGCTCACCAAGGAGGCGGGCGTTTCCCGCCCAGTCGTCTACGAGCATTTCGACAATGCCGATCAGGTCGCGCTGGCACTGCTGGAAGACTACTTCGCCGCGATTGTCGCGCTGGTCGACGAACGCACGCGCGGCGCCGAAACACTGGAGGACTATCTCGAAAGGGCCATCGCCGCCGAATTCGATTATCACGGCCGCGACAACCTTGTGGTACGCAACCTGACCAATGGCCACGCCACCGGCAAGCGGCTAAACGAGGCGTTCCTGCTGCTGCGTCAGCGCACAATCGACACCTTCACCGAGCTGCTGCGCCAGCAGGGCGCGAGCGACAGTGCCGCCAGCGTGGGCGGCTATGCGCTTGCCGAGCTGGTGCCGAATGTCGTTTTCGAGTTCGCCGCGAGGCCCGATGCCGACCAGGCAAGGGACACGCTCGTCGCCATGGTGAAAGGCGCGGTGCACGCGATCCTGCCCCACGCCGTGGCACGCCCGCAAACGCCGCAGGACGTGCTGATCGCGTCACGCGCGGCCGGCGAGGATCGCAAGAGGACAAAAGACGACAGGCGCAAAGGCTCCGCTTAGGCCTTCGCTGCCTTGGCGATTACCTCATCACCAAACCAGGCGAGATTTTCGAGCAGCGCGGCGCGAGAAGGATGCGGGAGACCGGCAAAGACCCAGGTCGCCCCAGCTTCACGGCAGGCCTCGACTGCTTCCAGCACGCGTTCGGCCATCGCCGGGGTCGCTTCGCTGATCGCCATGGGCAGGTTGACGCTGATATCGACAGGATCGGTCCTGCCCGCCGCTTCGAGCATTTCATTGAGACGCGCTACGCCCGCCTTCAGGTCATCCAGCGAGCCAAGCAGCTTCTGCGCCTTGCGGAATTTCCCGGGGTCGTTCGGTCCGAAAATCGGCAGCCAGCCATTGCCCCATTTGACCACGCGTTCGAGAGACTTGTCGGCAACACCGCCGATCCAGATCGTCGGGGTACGCTCAGGGAAAGGCCGGGCGAGGATGCCCCTGGCATCGAAATTCATGCCTTGCTTGACGACATCCTCGCCGCTCCACGCCAGCATCATCGTTTCCAGTGCCTCGTCTGTGAGCTTGCCGCGCTTGCGGAAATCGACGCCAAGCGCGGAAAACTCGCCCTCGAGATAGCCGCTGCCGACGCCAAGAATGGTGCGACTGCCCGACAGGACCTCAAGACTCGCGACCGCCTTGGCGGTCAGGAACGGGTTGCGATAGGGCACGACCAGCAGGTTGATGTGCAGCTGGAGCTTGGTCGTGCAGACTGCCGCAGCTGCCAGGGCCACAAAGGGATCGATCGCATCGTGGCCACGCGCGTCGCGCAGCCAGTCGGCGGCGGGCGCGGGATGATCGGTCACCCAGCAGGCATGGACCCCGCTCGCTTCCATCTGCGTTGCAATCTCGCGCACGGCCTGCGCCGTCTGGAATTCGCCCGCCGGCTCGATAACCATTGCCGGCAATTGCATTGAGAATTTCATTATCGGCGCTCCCGGACTCGCCGTGATCGGTGCAGGGTTCCATTGATCGTCGATCAGCGCTAGGCCTGCAACCAAATTGAGCTATCTGAATAAGGGAGGGCAGCGTGGCAGGCGACGAGACCGAACAGGCGATAGCCGATTGGGTCTCGGCCAATATGAACGGCGAACTGGTCGATCTTGAGCGGCAGGGCCGCTGGCGTCCGGCTTGGTACGGCACGGTCAAGACGGCCGACAGCAAGCTGCCGATCTATGTCCGCGGCGACAGGAGCACCAGCGGCAACGGCTTTCCGCTCGAGCGCGAATACACGATCCACCGGCTGTGCGAACAAGGCGGCATCAAGGTGCCGCGCCTTTACGGCTTCATCGACGAATTGCCTGCCATTGTAATGGAACGCGTGCGCGGCCGCCATGACCTGCGTCATGCCGAAAGCGAGGAGGACCGCGAGTCGGTCCGGCGGCAACTGGCGCGCGAAATGGCCAAGATGCACAGGCTCGACACCGCGCCGTTCATTGCTGCGGGTTTCCACTGCCCACAAACGCCCACCGAGACGACGCTCGCCTTTTACAGCCACGCGATGAAGGCGCCCCGTCCGGCCAGTCCGGTTCCCAATCCGCGTCTCGCGTTCCTCGAGCGCTGGGTCGCGCGCAACACACCTCCCGCGCGCACGGAGCCTCGCTTTACCGCCTGCGATGCCGGGCAGTTCATGTACGACGGCGGCGAATTGACCGCGATGATGGACCTCGAACTCGGCATGCTCGGCGATCCGATGCAGGACCTGGCGATCCTGCGCCGCCGCACCACCTACGAGCCGATGGGCGACATCCCCTCGCTGTTCAAGATGTACGAGGAAGAATCGGGCAAGCCGCTCGATTACGACATCATCTATTTCCACACCGTGGCGAGTGCGACCGCCGCCGTAACCTCGACGATGAAGCTGGTTGCTGCCTTCCGCGATAATCCCAGCGCCGACACCAACCTCGTCGAGATGCACAACTGGTTCCACAACTCGACCAAGCAGGGCTTCGAAGGTGTGGCTGAGGTCAAAGGCTACAAAGTGCCCGAAGTGTCGCTGGGCGAACCGCGCCGCTCCTTCGCAAACGACCCGCTGATCGCGGCAAGGGCCATGACCGAGGGCCTGAGCACAGAAAGCCCGTTCGATAGCTACCGCCGCACTACCCTGCTCCAGAACTTCGCCTATCAGGAGCGCATCGCCGCCTATGGCCAGCATGTCGCCGACTGCTATCTCGACGATGCAGCACAGATCATCGGCACCCGCCCCCACGATGTGGTCGAGGCGGACCAGAAACTCGAAGCCTACGTCAATCAGGCCGGACCCGAAGAGGACGAATGCCTGTTCACGGTGCTTTGCACCGATATCCTGCGCCGCTGCCTGATGCTCGCGATCGAGGGCTCGACCTATTACAAAGGCCTGACCGAACCGGTACAACCGCTCGAATAAGCCCCCAAGGGAGAACGAACATGTCAGACCTCGATATCGATTTGGACGATTGCGCCATCGTCACATTCGAAATGCAGCGCGGCATCGCCGGCGACCTGTTCACCATGCCGGTGATCCGCGAGGCGATCCTCGAAAGCGGCATCATCGATTATCTCGCGCGGCTGTTTGGACCGATGCGCAAGGCCGGCGTGCCCATTGTCCACCAATGCGTCGGCCGCAGACCGGACGGGCACGGCACCTACATGAACATGCCTTACACCAACAAGCACGCGGCAGACCTGAAAGGCTCCGATAAGGCCAACCGGTTGGTGCTTGGCAACGAAGGCACGGAGGTCATCCCGGAAATCTACGACGAGAGCGACATCATCGTCCGGCGCCTACATGGCGTTTCTGGCTTTCACGACACCGGGCTCGATTCGATGCTGCGCAGCCTTGGCAAGAATACCATCATCCTGACCGGATCATCGGTGAACCGGGGCATTACCGGCACGACGATCGAGGCGATCAATCGCGGCTATCATGTCGTGCTCCCGCGCGAAGGCGTATCGGGCTACCCGCTCGATTACGCGCGCTTGATGCTAGAGCACAGCCTGCAGCAGATCGCCAAGGTCGTCGCCGTCGACGACTTGCTCGCGCTGGTCTAGGGCCCGCCGACTGCGAGGTCTGCCCTCAGTTCGCATATTTGATCCGCGAAGCTCTCGCCGGACACTGCGAGCGGCTCGAGACCAAGCAACTCGATAACCGTGGGCACGACATCGAATGCGCTGCGAAGCAATCGGCGGCCAGGCCCGATACCCTCTCCATGGATATAGGCGACGCCAGGCCCCCCGGTATGCCCGCCGGGACGGCTAAAGGGCAGCGGGCCGATCTGCCCTAGGCGAGAATGCACCAGTCCCTGTGTGTTTTGGTCCCAGATCACAACCAGGTCAGCTTCTGAAGGCTCCAGTTCGAGCGGCGGCCGCGCGTTGCGACGGATACTCGCAACGATAGGACTGTCGCGATCAGGATGGCGGCAGGCCAGCAGCATGGACTCGATCCGATCGAGTACGGCCTCGTATCCCTCCGGCTCAACCATGCCGTGACGCTCGCGCCCGGACAGGTTCACACGCACACGGCCATCGTAAAATGAAGGCAGCGCGAATGCATCCATATCGCGCCAGAAGCGCTGGAAATGCACGGCAGGCATCCAGCCAAGCGGAACCGACGCTTGCTGCAAACCAAGGGCCTTGGCACCCGCCCATTTTAGCAGGTCCAGTTTCGGCAAACGCCTTATCATGCTCCCCGACCAGCCGTGACGGGCTGGCGACCTCGGCCGGCCTTGCCGATCTACAGGCCAATCACGCATGTAAGGCCGGCCGAACTGCTGACGAAACATGAGCTCGGGCAATAGCGCCATGGAGGCAATGTCTGACCGGTTAGGCCCCATTCCATGCAGATTGAACAGCACGAAGCGGGCATGTGGCAACCGTTCGAGAAGTCGCGCCACCATGCAATCGGCGGCTTCGTAAACGCCGACAATCCCTTCATGTGCGGCCCCGGAACTGGCCTCGCCATGAAGCGGGTGGCTCTCGTCCCAACCGTGGTAGAGCGCCTCGGCTGCCGAATGGAACTCGCTGACCACGACCAGCGCGAGATCCCAGTTGGGAAGCCGTTCGCCAAGCAGCCATTCCGTCGCCCGCGACCTGACTTCGACAGCGCGCACCAACGCGTCCGCCATGGCACGGGTTTCGAGGGGATCGTACCAGACCTCCCCATAGATGTAGCGAGATGCGGGATATGGACCGAAGCGCTCCCTGAGTTCGTCGGCGAGGCCGGGGGGGTCGAGCGAATTGAGCAACGCCCGGATCGTGAGCTCCCCAGTGCACGAGGCCATCGGCATTGGGCGTGCGGGCAAGGTCGAAGTAAGGGGCATCGAATATGACTGCCCGCACCGGAAGGTCAGCAATGAACGGTCGCCGTCGCGTCGAAACATTTGCTGCCCGATAGGTGGCCGGGTCGAAATCCACTGCCGCCCAGCGCCTCGCATCGTCGGGCGAGTGCCCGGTGGCGACATGCTCCCAGGCCAGCCCGGTCAACCGAGCCTCGCCATGATCGAGGGTTGCAATTGCACTTTGCTGTTGCAGACGCGCAAACGCAGGCATGCGACCTTGCGCGATCAGTGCATCGGCAATGTCCTGACTCCAGCCGTCGAGGCCAAGCATCAGTACCGGTCTGGGCATGCCCTTATCGTTCAAATCCGGTTGCGTCGCCGGATTGCGTCGAAGCGCTTCCACATTTCAGCCGTACGCTCTTCCTGCGTCACCGTGGGGCTTTCGGCATGCATGTGCGAAGCCAGATCGGCCAGCGGCACGACCTTGGTCTTGAGGTCGGGGATCAGCCGCGAATGCACGTTGCGGAAATTGAGGATGCCCGCCGTATAGCCCTGATTGTCGATCCAGTTGGCATAGCCGGGGTCTTGCGCCGAGAGGACAAAGCGGATCACGCCGTCCGGGTCCACGCGGGTGCGGCTCGGCGTGTAGCTGACCGGGCGGTAGAGATAGTCCATCGAATTGCCGAACATCGCTTCGCTGGTGATCATCCAGAAGCCGTCGTAAGCATCGAATTCGAGCACGAGTGCCTCGTCGTTCTTCAGCGCCCAGCGCATCATGGTGATGAGCCGCCCGCGCCGAAGGTCGCGCGCCTCGGTCTCGTCGCTCCACGGCTTGTCGGGCGTGAGGTTGTTGCCGGCAAACTTGTTGATCGCTTCCGGATCGATCTGGTCGCCCGATTCCCACACCCAGTCTGGCCAGAACTCGACAACCTCGTGAACGAAGTTTCCTGCCCATTCCATCGCAGAGATCATCTCGGCGGGATCGGGCATCGGGCGCGGCCCCTTCATATCGACGCGCTCGATCCGGTAGTCGGCGGCTTCCTCGTCCCATGAGTCGAAAAACTGGCGCAGGAACAGCTTGCGACTGCCCGGCGTGGTCGGCAGCCAGTTCTGGCCTTGCGGCTCGCCGCCGACATAGACCTCGAACGTGCCGTCCCAATTGCACTTGATCTCGTTGCCGAACAGGTTGGCTTCGGGCGTGTCGCCGAATGGCTCGTGCAGGGTGCGCAACTCGGTACCGTAGGCCTTGTCGGAGCGCGGCCCCTGAACCGTGATGTTCCACATCCGCGCGGTGCTGCGTTTGCCGGTGATGCGATAGGTCGAATTGCCGTCGATCCACGCCTGGATATAAATGGCGTCTGCATTGTCGGAGCCGAGCTTGCGGGTCGGCGAACAGAACACGTGAAACATCGGATACTGCGTGT
This sequence comes from uncultured Novosphingobium sp., assembly GCA_964603645.1. Classification (GTDB taxonomy): domain Bacteria; phylum Pseudomonadota; class Alphaproteobacteria; order Sphingomonadales; family Sphingomonadaceae; genus Novosphingobium. The sequence goes on from CAZRVW010000022.1 coordinate 22,277, forward strand.
TCTTGGTTTCGAGCGCGAGGTCGAAGGCCTGACTCAGGTTCTGCGTGAGGTAGCGGAAACCATCCGCGCGTTGCAGCGGTGTAGCGGGGTTGAGGTCCTTGTAGATCAGGTCCGCCGCGCCCTTGAGCCGGTCGCAGAACTGGTGCCAAGCCTGCTTCAATTCTGCATCGACCGGTGAATCGCCATATGCCATCGTTCTATGCTCCCAATTTGGCCAAAAGCTCGCTGGTGTAATCGCCCGCGCGGCGCACCGCCTCGTCGTAGCCGGCCTCGGCAATGCGCGGGC
>CAZRVW010000023.1:0-21468 GCA_964603645.1 uncultured Novosphingobium sp.
AGGCGGTAAGGAACTCGCCGCGCTGGATCAGGTGATCGACCAACGCGGGAATATGGTGGCGATAGGCCCCTGCCCCGCAGAAAAACGGCGCATCGCTGGCGGCAATGTTCTTTCCCGCAAGGCGGCGCATGTGCCGTTCTACGGCGATCTCACTGGCATGGAGCGGCAGCCCGTCGATCGGTCCATCGAGCAGGAGGCCGTCCGGCACATCGCAGAACAGGTCGTTGACCGAACCCGCGCCGATCACGCCGAGCATTTCGGTCCGGTCAGCCTCGGTTAGGGGAAGATAGCGCACGCCCCTACAGCTCCGCCACGTAGGACTTGTAGGCCGCTTCATCTATCAGCGACTCCAGCTCGCCCGGATCGGATAGTTTCACCTTGAACAGCCAGCCTTCGCCGTCGGCATCGGTATTGACCGTCTCCGGCGCGTCGCCCAGTGCCTCGTTGACTTCGAGAACCTCGCCCGAAACCGGGGTGTAGACGTCCGACGCGGCCTTGACCGAGTCGACCACCGAGACCGAATCGCCCTTGCCCACCGTGCTGCCCACTTCGGGCAGCTCGACGAAGGTAATGTCGCCGAGCTGGCCTTGCGCATAGTCGGTAATGCCGACCGTCCCGACATCGCCGGAGACATCGATCCATTCATGGTCCTGGGTGAATTTGCGGCTCATGGCCGATCTCCTTTGCGGTGATAGCGATGGGGGACAAAAGGCATGGGAACGACAGTGGCGGGCAGCAGCTTACCGCGCATCTCGATTTCGAGCGCGGTGCCGGGCTTGGTATGGGCGCTATCGACATACCCCATAGCGATGGGATGTTGCAGCAAGGGCGAGAATCCACCCGAGGTAACGACTCCAACCGACCCACCTGCCAGCATTATCTCTGCACCTTCGCGCGCGGCCATCCGCCCTTCGAGCGCGAGACCGACACGGCGGCGCGTCGGGCCATTCGCCAGCAGAGCGAGCATTTTTTCCGCACCCGGAAAGCCGCCTTCTTCGCGCCGCGCCTTGGAAATGGCGAAAGCCAGATCGGCGCTGACCGGATCGGTGTCGGGCGAAAGGTCGTGTCCATAAAGCGGCAGTCCTGCTTCGAGCCGCAGGGAATCGCGCGCGCCGAGGCCAATTGGCTGCACCTCGTCCATCGCCACCAGTGCATCGGCCAAAGCAACGACGTTCTCGCCCGAAACCGAAATCTCGAAGCCGTCCTCGCCGGTATAGCCGGTGCAGCTGACGCCAAGCGACGCGCCTTGCCACTTGAACTCGCCGGCGGTCATGAACGTCATACCGGCCACGTCCGGCACAAGCCGCGCCAGCGCCTTGGCCGCCTGCGGCCCTTGCAGGGCCAGCAAGGCCTGGTCGTCGAGATGATTGAGGGTCACCTCGTCCGGCAGATACTCGCGCAGGTGGGCGATATCGTCCCATTTGGTCGCGCCATTGACGACGAGATAGAGGTCTTGGCCGCGATTGGTGACCATCAGGTCGTCAAGAATCCCCCCGGCCTCGTCGAGTAGCAGCGAATAGCGCACCCGGCCCGGCTTCAGCGCGGAGATGTCACCCGGAAGCAACGTCTCGAGCGCTTCGGCAGCTCCCTCGCCGGAGACGACAAGTTGGCCCATGTGGCTGACATCGAACAGGCCCGCGTGCTCGCGCGTCCACAGATGCTCCGCAATAATGCCCTCGTACTGGACCGGCATCATGTAGCCCGCGAATTCGACCATGCGCGCGCCGCGTGCCCGATGCCACGCATCGAGCGGCAGCGTCAGCTGCGCTTCCTGGGCTTCAGCTTCATCAACGGGATCGTTCAAGGCACAGCTCCGCTATCCGCGACACACCAGTCAGGTGCCCCCTCTGTCACGGAAGCCTGAGAGCTTTCCCCCGCCGCCCTGACCGGACTTTCGGAGTTACACCTTCGGCGGCCCGGCATGCCGGGCACTTTCCAGAGCATCGCTATCGACGTGTGCGGTCCGTTTGCCTGAGAGATTCCGGGGCGGTTGCTCCTTCGGCGTCCATCGCGATCCATTCGAATCGGTCAGGAACTCTCCCGCATGGCCAGCGATTGGCAGGCAAGATGAAGAGCGGCAGACGAGAAGTCAATCAACCCGCCGCGCGCATCATCGCATAGTCCCCGGATCGTTTGATCGCGTATTGCATCGAGTCATATTCGCGGGCGAATTTTCCTGCGGATCGTTCGTGAACCAGCGCCAGAATCGCCTTGGCAATGGCGGACGCGCGGATAGCGCGGTAGCGCCGCGCCTTGCCATGCAAAAGCAGGTTCATCACCGGAGCGAACAGCATGGCAAGCCACTCAAGCGGGCGGGATTCCTGCCGCTTTCCAACCAGAAGACTGGGTTGCAGTATGTCGAGCCGATCGAAACCCAGCTTGCGTAGCTGTGCCTCGGCCTCACCCTTGGTGCGCAGGTAGAAGTTTTTCGCCCCGGCGTCGGCTCCGACCGAGCTGACCAGGATCATGTGCCCGATCCCCGCCTCGCGCGCGGCTCTGGCGCTGGCGAGGACCAGATCGAGATCGACTGCGCGGAAAGCGGACCGGTCGCCGCCGACATTGCGCATGGTCGTGCCCAGGGCACAGACGAACACATCGGCGTTGCTCGTTGCAATCGCTTCACCCCAGCCTTCGGTGGGCGCGAGCAGCACTTCCATCCGCGCACCGTGCGGCAGCGGCACCTCGCGGCGGGAAACGGCGACGAGCCGCACGTCGCCTCGCCCTATGCAGGCTTCGATCAGCGACGTGCCGACCAGTCCGGTCGCGCCGACAAGGCAAATCCGCTGGACGCTGTGGGGCCGTTTCATGATGCCGATCGCTCACACATTGCGCAGGTCTTCGGGTGTCCGCCCGAATACCTCGCCATGGCGCGACAAGGCAAAGCGATCGGTCATGCCGGCGATGTAATCGGCAATATGACGACTTCGCTCGGGCTCCTGGCGCGGCATGGTATCGAGCCATTCCTCGTCCATCAGCACCGGCTCCTGCGAATAGGCTGCAAACAGTTCGGCAACGACGCGCTTGGCCTTGCGCGCGGTGTCCGCCTGTTCCGGATGGTAATAAAGCTTTTCGTACATGTATCGCTTGAAGTCGCGCTCGCCCTCCTGGAGTTGCGGAGAGAAAGCAGCCGTCGCTCGTCCCGCCTCGCGAACGTCCGACACATTGCCCATTCCGGCTGCGCGCACGCGGGTTTCGGCGATCACGTCATTGACCATCATGCCGATTTGCGAGCGCACTAGTTCGGCCAATTGACGATCCAGCGGCGCATCGGGAAAACGATTTTCGACCTCCTGCCACCGCGCCGCGACGAAAGGATGGGCCAGAAGTTCATCCAGATCGAGAAACCCGGCGCGCAGGCCATCGTCGATGTCGTGATTGTCGTAGGCGATGTCATCGCTGATCGCTGCGACCTGCGCTTCGAGGGAAGGCCAGGAAGCAAGGTCCAGCGGGTATTCGGCATCGAGTTCCGCCATGGCCCAGTTCGGCTCGATAACGGGACCATTGTGCTTGGCCAACCCTTCAAGCGATTCCCAAGTCAGGTTCAGCCCATCATGCTCGCAATAGGGCGATTCAAGCCGCATCAGGGTGCGCAGCGTCTGGGCATTGTGATCGAAGCCGCCCGCCTTGATGAGCGCGGCGTGCAGTGCGTCTTCACCGGCGTGACCGAACGGTGCATGGCCGATGTCGTGCGCCAGCGCGAGCGCTTCTGTAAGGTCTTCGTTGATGCCAAGCGCGCGCGCAATCACGCGGGCGATCTGCGCTACTTCAAGGCTGTGGGTCAGCCGAACACGATAATGGTCGCCATCGGGCGCGACAAACACCTGAGTCTTGTAGCGCAGACGGCGGAACGCGATCGAATGGATGATGCGGTCGCGATCGCGCTGGAATGCGTCGCGGGGGCCGCGTGCTATGGCACTCTCGATCGGAAATTCGCGGCCTCGCGATTGCTCGGGAAGCGAGGCGTAGGCGGCAATGGCCACGTCAGGCCTGCCCCACTATCCAGTCCACGGCAGCTTCGGCATGTATTCGCGTGTAATCGAAGATCGGCAGGACGTTGGCGTCGACATCGACGATCATTTCCAGTTCGGTGCACCCCAGGACGATGGCCTCCGCCCCTTCCTGTTCAAGCACGGTGATGATGGTCTTCAACTCGCGTTCGGCCCGGCGGGTGACCTTGCCCTCCAGCAATTCCTCGTAAATGATCCGGTCGAGGGTTTCGACGCGCGCCATATCCGGGGCCAGCAGTTCGATGTCGCGAGAGACCAGCTTCTGCCGGTAAAAGCTCTCCAGCATGACATTGCGTGTTCCGAGCAGAGCGGCGCGCTTGGCATTGTCCGCAACCATTCTGTCGGCGACGCATTCGGCGATGTGCAGCACCGGCACCGAAACAGCCGCAGCCACAGTGTCGTACACCTTGTGCATCGAGTTGGCGCCAATCAGGACTGCCGTTGCGCCCGCACTCTCCAGCGTACGTGCACTTTCGGCCAAGATCGAACCCGCGCGCTGCCAGTCGTCGGCGCTCGAGAGCCTGCTCAGCGGCGCAAAATCGAGACTGTCGATGATGATCGGCGCGCTGGATTGCATGCCGGAGCGCGCCTGCACGCCGCGGTTGACATGCTCGTAATAGGTTTGCGTCGAATACCAGCTAAGGCCGCCGATAAGGCCAATCTTGCGCACTATTTTGCTGTCCTTTTGCACCACTAGCCGCAAGCAGCCGGTATCGGCAGAAGCCACTATCGCATGGGTTGCACCAAGGTCCAGAGGCGGGCTGGCCTTTTCACCCGGCAGGCGGATACGGTCTAGTCTGGAATGCGTTCCACAAAGCGGGTAACTTCGCGAGCATGTTTTGGCGCAAGGCCTATCTTGTCATCCCAGGGGCAATCGCGATGGCTGCACCGCTTCAGGTGCACGCCAGCCCCATCGCCGGACAATGGCGGACCGATGACGGCAGGGCGCTTGTAGCAATTTCACCATGTGGCGATGCGCTGTGCGGGCGGATCAGCAGGTTCCTCGTTCCCGAACCGCCGGGCGGTGTGCGCGATACCGAGAACCCGAAACGGAGCCTGCGCCAGCGCAAGCTTCTCGGCGTGCAGGTGTTCTGGAACTTGAAGCGGGTCGGCGACGTCTGGAAGGGCGAAGGTTACAGCCCCGAGGACGGGCTCTACTTCAACGCAGAGCTTTCTCCGCAAGGTAGCCGCCTGAAGATACGGGGCTGCAAATTGCTATTCTGCAAGACCAAGTTCTGGACCATGGGCTGAGCCCCTGCGGCCTAGTGCTGCAACGCCTTGACCACATCCTCGACCATCTTCTTGGCATCGGCGAGCAGCATCATTGTCTGGTCCATGTAGAAGACCTCGTTGTCGACCCCGGCATAGCCGACGCCGGACATCGAACGCTTGAGGAAGAAGATGGTGTTGGCCTTTTCGACATCGAACACTGGCATGCCGTAGATCGGCGATCCCTTGTCGGTCTTGGCAGCGGGATTCACGACATCATTCGCGCCGATAATGAAGGCGACATCGGTCTGGGCGAATTCGCCGTTGATGTCCTCGAGCTCGAAGACCTCGTCGTAAGGCACATTGGCTTCGGCAAGCAGCACGTTCATGTGGCCCGGCATTCGCCCCGCGACCGGATGAATCGCATATTTTACCATTACGCCCTCGGCCTTGAGGAGGTCCGCCATTTCCCGCAGCACATGCTGGGCCTGGGCCACAGCCATGCCGTAGCCCGGGATAATGATTACCTGCTGCGCTTCCTTCATGATATAGGCGGCGTCTTCGGCGGAGCCCCGTTTCCACGGACGGTCGATCTTCTCTCCGCCCGGACCGCCCTCCTCCGCGCCGAAGCCGCCTGCAATCACCGAGATGAAGCTGCGGTTCATCGCCCGGCACATGATGTAGGACAGGATCGCTCCCGACGCGCCGACCAGCGCGCCAGTAATGATCATCGCCGTGTTGTGCAGCGTGAAGCCCATCGCCGCGGCAGCCCAGCCCGAGTAGCTGTTCAGCATCGAGACGACGACCGGCATGTCCGCGCCGCCGATCGGAATGATGAGCAGGAACCCGACCGCGAAAGCCAGCGCAAGCGCCGCCCAGAACATCCAGCCTTCACCGGCACCTGCCGACGGCGCGAGCGCGTAGAGCGCCGTGATAGCAAGGATCGCGACAATCGTGCCCAGGTTGATGACGTGACGCGCGGGCAGCAGGATCGGCGCGCCGGACATGTTTCCGTTCAATTTGGCGAAAGCGATGACCGATCCCGAAAACGTGATTGCGCCAATCGCCGCGCCGAGCATCATCTCGAACCGGCTGGCGGCTAGCAGATTGCCCGCCTCGTCGGTAATGCCGAATGCGCCGGGATTGAGGAAAGCGGCTGTCGCAACCAGCACTGCGGCAAGGCCGACGAGACTGTGGAAAGCGGCGACGAGCTGGGGCATCGACGTCATCTGAATGCGTCGCGCCATGGTCAGGCCGATCACCGCGCCCAGGGCGATCGCGCCGACAATTTCTCCGACCGAGACAAAGTCCGGAATAATCGCAGATATGGGCGATCCGTCGTTCGTCGAGGTTCCATGCAGCTCGAGCGTTGGGAAATGCGTGACCAGTGTCGTTATCACGGCAATCGCCATGCCGATCATGCCGAACCGGTTGCCCTGTCGCGAGGTCGTGGGGTGCGAAAGACCACGCAGCGCGAGAATGAAGCAGATCCCCGCAACCAGATAGGCGAGCGCCACCCAAGGGAGAGTTTCGTGGGCGTTCACTGCTTGTCCTTGGGCTTGAACATCGCCAGCATCCGCGCGGTCACCGAAAAACCACCGAAGATATTGATCGAGGCGAGAACGATCCCGGCAAGGCCGAGCCATTTCGCGCCGGGTACTTCCGCCGCCGCAGCAGCAATCAGCGCACCGACGATAATGACCGAGCTGATCGCGTTGGTCACGGCCATCAGCGGCGCGTGCAGCGCGGGAGTCACCGACCAGACGACGTAGTAGCCCACGAAACAGGCCAGCACGAAGATCGAGAGGATCGAAACGAAGTCCATAGCGTCAGTCCACCATCTTCCAGTGCACGACCTTGCCGTCCTTGGTGATCCGAATGGCATCTCCGATTTCGGCGTCGAGGACGGGGTAGCCCAGATCCTTGTCCCAGAAGGCGGTGAGAAAATTCAGCACGTTTCGCGAGAAGAGCGCCGAAGCGTCGGCGGGCATCTTTGCCGGGGTGTTCGAATAGCCGACGATGCGTACGCCGTGGCGCTCAACGACTTCGTCGGCCACCGATCCCTCGACATTGCCGCCTTGCGCCACGGCAAGATCGAAAATGACGCTGCCGGGCTTCATCGTTGCAATTTGCTCGTCTGTGACGAGGCGAGGCGCAGGTTTGCCGGGAATCAGCGCAGTGGTGATGACGATATCCTGCCTGGCGATGTGGCTGGAGACCAGTTCGGCCTGGGCGGCCTTGTACTCGTCCGACATGACCGTTGCATAGCCGCCATGCCCTTCCCCTTCGATGCCGACCATGTTTTCCACAAATACCGGCTTTGCGCCGAGCGACATGATCTGTTCGCGGGTGGCCGAGCGCACGTCGGTCGCCGAAACCTGTGCGCCGAGGCGGCGCGCGGTGGCGATCGCTTGCAGGCCCGCAACCCCCACGCCCATCACGAAGACCCGCGCTGCCGTGATCGTTCCCGCCGCCGTCATCATCATCGGCAGGGCGCGGCCGTACATGTCGGCGCAGGTCAGCACTGCCTTGTATCCCGCCAGATTCGACTGGGACGACAGCACGTCCATCGATTGTGCGCGGGTAATGCGCGGCATGAGTTCGAGAGCAAGCGCCTCGTGTCCGGCCTTGGCGTAGGTTTCGATCTGCTCGCGCCGGGTCAGGGGATCGAGCACAGCAACAACCCATGCCCCATTTGAAGTATTTTCTAGTAAAGAAGGATCAGGACCTTGGATACCAAGAACAATATCGGCATCCTTGGTCGCCTCTGCGGCTGTTGTAATCGAGGCCCCGGCCTCTGCGTAATCTTCGTCGGGGTACCATGCCGCCGCACCCGCGCCGCTTTCTACTGACGTCACGGCGCCAAGCTGAATGAGCTTTCTGACCGTTTCAGGCGTCGCCGCGACCCGGGTTTCACCGGGCGCGCGCTCCTTCAGGACCGCAATCCGGGGGTCTTGCCTCATCCCTGTATCAGGATGAAATCAGAACCACGACGATCGCCGCTACCACGAAGGACCCAACCGTTCCCCATTTGATGAGGCTAGTGAAACCGCCGTAGGTCTCGTTCGCACTATCCATGTCGTTACCGGAACCCATTAATCGCTATCCTCGTTTCAAGTGCCTCTCTCCGCCATGTTCCCTAGCTTCGCCCGGTGGCGTGCTCAAGTCCCCTGAAGGGGCAAAACAGGCTTAATCGCTTCTTTACCCAACATGCTTATGGTCTGCGCTCCAGTTTACTAGGCCAAGGCACAGGGGATGACCGGCTCGCAACAGCGCCTGCTGATGCTGATCGACGACGAACCGGCGCAATGCCGGCTCATCACCGCGCTTGCCGCGCGGGAGGGCTGGCGCACCCTCGTGGCCGGCGACGTCGAGACCGCAATCGCCACGCTCGGCACCCGTCAGGGTATGCAGCTTGATGCGATTATCCTCGATCACTGGGTGCCCGGTGACGATGCCTGCTCCCTGATCGCGGATCTCAAGTCACGTCGCCCCGCCCTGCCCCTGCTGATACTGACGACCAGTGCCTCGCCGCTGCTTGCCGTCGAAGCGATGCGGGCGGGCGCGACCGACTACCTGATCAAGCCGGTTTCACCGGATCGCCTGATGCAGGCGCTGCGGGTCGCAACCACCCGCGAGGCGCCACGCGACGAACTTGCGCCGCTTACCGAGAAGATGCCGGCTCCCGCCGATTTCGACGCGATGGTCGGCGCCTCCCCGCAGTTTCGCAAGGCATTGGCCGTGGCAGCGAAGGCGGCGCGGGGACATGGCGGGGTGCTGATCGAGGGCGAAAGCGGCACCGGCAAGGAAATGCTGGTGCGCGCGATCCATGCCGCCTCGGCGCGGGCCAAAGCGCCGCTCAGGATCGTCAACATTGCCGGAACACCCGTTAATTCGATCGAATCCGTACTGTTCGGACACGAAAAAGGGGCATTCCCCGGCGCATTCGAGCAGCAGATCGGCGCATTCCAGCATTGCGATGGCGGCACCCTGTCACTCGACGAAATCGACCGCCTGCCTCTCTCGGTACAGGAGCGTCTGCTCGAATCCATCCAGCGCGGAGACGTTCGCCCAATCGGCGCGCGCCACAGCTACAAGATCGACGTTCGGTTGATTGCGCAGAGCAACCAGCCGTTGCGCGAACTGGCCAGTGCAGGCGATTTCCTGCCGGAGCTGGCCACTGCGCTCGCCCCGGTCGCGATCGAACTGCCTGCACTGCGCGAACGAACGGGCGATATTCCCGCCCTGTGCCGCCATTTCCTGGCCCGGATCGGTGAGCAGCCCGGGCTGCGCGAGCTTGGCATAACCGACGGTGCCCTCTCCCTGCTCGCGGCCTACGACTGGCCAGGCAATGTCCGTCAGCTTCAGGCAGTGCTGTTCCGCGCCGCAGTGTTCTGCGAAAGCGACGCGCTCACGGCATCGGATTTTCCACAGCTTCTCGACATGATCGGGGGCGAGAACCCCACATTGTTGTCCACACCCGTGCAGGAAAGCGCAGGCGTCATGCTCTATACTGATGACGGCAATCTGCGCCCGCTCGAAGAAATCGAGGCCGACGTGATCCGTCTTGCGATCGGCATGTATCGTGGCCGGATGACCGAAGTCGCCCGCAGGCTCGGAATCGGCCGCTCGACCCTCTACCGCAAACTGTCCGAGCTCGGGATCGACAACGCGGCCTGAGGCCGTTCAGGCGTCTTCCTTCTCGACGAATGCGAACGTGTTGAGATAGGCCTGAAACGGTGGCGATACGCCCTCGTTTGCCAGATATTCCTTCGCAAACGGCGGATCGGGTATGACATGGCCCGGATCGCGACGAACACGTTTGGGAAAATCGTGTTCGGCAATGGCGGCGCGGCCCACAAACACGAAATCGGCGCCCTGATCGAGCGCCTTTTGCGCGGCTTCGCCGGTGCGGATCTGCCCCGCGACGCCCAACCTTGTGTCTCCGCGATCGAGACCGGCGAACAGTTCGGTCAGGGTCTTGCCCTGGAACGCCTCGTCGTTGGCTTCCTTGAAACAGTCCCACAGCGACATGTCGATGTAGTCGAGATTGCCCTCGACCATGAGCTGACTGACCAACTCGACCATCTCGTCTGTGCGCAGCTGCATCATTTCCGGCGAGAGCCTGAGGCCAAGGTTGAACTGCTTGCCGCAGCGCTCACGGATACCCGCGATGATCTCTCGGACCGGGCTGGCGCGATTGTCTAGCGAGCCACCAAAACGGTCGCTGCGCAGGTTGAGCTCGGGACTGAGGAACTGGCACAGCAGGTAGGAATGAGCGCCGTGGAGCTCGACCCCGTCAAATCCGGCGCGCTGGCAGAGCTGTGCCGAAGCAATGAACGCCTCGATCATGGCCTCGACCTCGTCGGTTGTCATTGCCCGTCCACCGGTTGCCTCGTCGTCGGAAGGGCCAACGATGTCGCAAGCCGGAATTGCACGCAGCCCTGCATGATAGAGCTGGGTCAGCGCCAGCGTATCCGCCGCCTTCAGTTCGGAAGCCAGTTTGGCAAGCGGTGCTTCGAACCGGTCCTCATCGAAACCCAGCTGCCCTTCGAAGCCCTTGCCATCGGGCTGGACGTAGCCCGCAGCCGTCATCACCGCGCCGAAGCCGCCCTTGGCGCGCATCAGCAGCCAGTCATGCTCGGCTTGCGAGAACATGCCGTCGGCATGGCTCTGCTGGTTGGTGAGAGGGGCCAGCATGAAGCGGTTCTTCATGGTGTGGCCCGAAGCGAAGGTAAGCGGGGAGAACAGGTCTGTCATGGCTGGCGCGATGCTTCGACCCGGCTTGAAAATCAAGTGCTCAGGAAGGCAGCTGCGAAAAATCCGTCAGCGCCGCATCGCGCAAGCCGCGCCAGACATGGGCGGCCTGGACTGTCTCCGTCACATCGTGGACGCGCAGCAGCTGGACGCCCGCCTCCATGGCCTTGCCCGCAAGGAGGACCGAACCGCCAAGCCGCTTGTGCGCCGGGGCCTCGTTCGAAAGGGCACCGATCATCCGCTTTCGGCTCGCGCCGACCAGCAAGGGTTGTCCGAGTGCGTGGAACAGGGGCAGCGCATTGAGCAGCGCAAGATTTTCGGCGAGCGATTTGCCGAAACCGAGCCCTACATCGAGCACAATATTTTCACTCGCTATGCCGGCAGCGACGGCCGCATCGCGCCGATCCTTCAGCCAGTCGAATACATCGAGCACGACATCGGCGTAATTGCCATTGGAGTGAAGGTCGTCGCCTTCCCCCGGCGCATGCATCAGCACCACGGGAACTCCTGCGCGGGCCACCAGCTCGATTGAGCGCGGATCGTGACGCAAGGCGGACACGTCGTTGACCATGTGCGCGCCTGCTTCGAGCGCGGCTTCCATCACTGCCGGTCGACGGGTGTCCACGCTGATCGCCGCGCCCATGGCCGACAGTTTCTCGATTGCCGGAATCACGCGCTTTAGTTCGTCGCCTTCCCACACAGCCGCCGCGCCGGGGCGGGTCGATTCCCCGCCGACATCGATAATCGCCGCGCCTGCTTCGAGCATGTCCGCGGCATGGTTCGCGGCGACCTGCGGATCGTCCATGAACTGGCCGCCATCGGAAAAACTGTCGGGTGTAACGTTGAGGATACCCATCGCTTGCGGCGCCTCGAGCCGGATCGTGCGCTCGCCGCATTGTATCGGCGCGTGGATTTTTTGAAGCGTCAGCCACTGTGCCTCGGCTTGCTCAGCAAGATCGTCGGGCAATTGCGCAATCGCCTCGGCCATTGCCTGTGCGTCCAGCAACTCGCGCGATACGACCGTGTCGCCACTGCGCCTGATCAGCGCAAACCGGCTTGCCCATGCCATCAATCCGCCGAGCCGAATTGCATTTCCGTCTTCGCCTTGCGGGCTTTCTGCCAGCGCGATCGGGCGGATGTAGACCCTCTCGCTCACGGTTCGGTGGCGAGGAGATAGGTCTGACGGACCGTGTCGATCGGCTTGAGTTCCTTGCCATCCTCGACATGCCAAAAGGTCCAGCCATTGCATGAAGGGGCATCCTGAAGGACCGCGCCCAGCTTATGGATCGAGCCGGATTGTGTACCCGAAACAAGCGAACCATCGGCCCGAACCGACGCCTTGAAGCGGCGCTTCCTGTCGAACAACTTGGTGCCCGGGGAGAGCATGCCGGTCTCGACCAGCGTGCCGAAGGCTACCTTGGGCGCGCTCTTGCCGCTTTGCATCGTCTTGAGCGCGCTTTCATCGAGCGGCAGCGCCATTTCAATCCGCTCCATCGCCGCGTCGCGATAGTCTTCCTCGCGCTCGCACCCTATCCATTCCCGGCCGAGCCGCTTGGCCACCGCCCCGGTCGTGCCCGTGCCGAAAAATGGGTCGAGCACGACGTCGCCCTTGTTGGTCGTGGCGAGCATGACGCGATAGAGCAGCGCCTCTGGCTTCTGCGTCGGATGGACCTTCGCGCCGTCCTTGCGCAACCGTTCCTGGCCGCCGCAGATCGGCAGGACCCAGTCCGAACGCATCTGCAATTCGTCGTTGAGCGTCTTCATCGCGCGATAATTGAAGGTATATTTCGCTTTCTCGCCCATCGAAGCCCAGATCAGCGTCTCGTGGGCATTCGTGAAGCGCGTGCCGCGAAAGTTGGGCATGGGGTTGGCCTTGCGCCAGACAATGTCGTTGAGCAGCCAGAAACCCAAATCCTGCATGGCTGCGCCCACGCGGAAAATATTGTGATAGCTGCCGATCACCCACAGCGATCCGTTGGGCTTGAGCACGCGGCGCGCTTCGCTCAGCCAGGCATGGGTAAAACGGTCGTAAGCCGCGAAATTGTCGAACTTGTCCCACTCGTCGTTGACCGCATCGACATGGCTGCCGTCTGGCCGGTTGAGATCGCCACCAAGCTGGAGATTGTAGGGTGGATCGGCAAAGATCATGTCCACGCAGCCGTCGGGAAGCTTGCGCATCGCCTCGACGCAATCGCCAGGAATTATGGTGCCCAGCGGCAGTTCGACTGCCTCTTTCTGCGCGCGCGCGCGCATCTTTGTGGTTTCCACCACACCCATGAACCGGCTCCCTTGTTCTCCGACTTATCCACAGGGTGAGTCCTCGCGGACTCCGCGTCAAGCCACGAATTGGCCGGATTCCTATCCGAACATGGTTAACGGGCCGTCAACACGGGGAGAACACAACGAGTCCCCCACTAGATCGTGAGGCCCGGATTCCGAGCGGGACTCAACATCTTGTGGTGTTGCCATATGGACTCCCGCAGCATCTTTTTTCTCGCGCAGCCCATGCGCTCCGCTTAGTCTCCAAAGCGAACCGGCAGGAAGGACAATCAATGACAATGAAGGTAATCGGCGCAGGACTGGGACGGACAGGAACGCTTTCGCTCAAGCTCGCGCTGGAGCATCTCGGCTTCGGACCGTGCTATCACATGCTCGAAATCATGTCCGCGCCTGAGACGCGCATACCGCAGTGGCTTCAGGTGATACGCGGCAATCCCGATTGGGACGCCATTTTCGACGGATTTCAATCGAGCGTCGACTATCCAACCTGCAACTACTGGCGAGAGCAGGCTGATCATTGGCCCGAAGCCAAGGTCGTGCTCTCGACCCGCGATGCGGAAGGCTGGTTTGAATCAGTCAACAAGACGATCATGTCGCCCGATAACGTGAAAGGCTTCCGCGAGGGTCCGCTTGCCGAATTCATGGAAGGCACGGTGATGCGGGACTTCAAGGGAAAGACCGAAGACCGCGAGTTCATGGTCGATTATTTCCGGCGCTGGGAGCAATCGGTGATCGACGAATTGCCGCCCGAACGCCTGCTGGTGCACCGCTCGGCTGATGGCTGGGAGCCGCTTTGCACCTTTCTTGGCGTGCCCGTTCCCGACGAGCCCTATCCGCGCGTCAACTCAACCAACGATCTCAAGACGTTCGGGGGCGTTGAGCGCGTTGCCGACGATCCCTCGGCAGGGGCACGCGGTTATATCCAGGCGATGAAGGACAAGGCCTTCGGAACCTAGGTCACAGTTGCATTTCGCACTGTGCGACTGGCGCAAAACTGCGCCGGTGATGCAGCGTCGGACCATGGAGACGCAGGGCATCGAGGTGTTGGCGCGTGCCGTATCCCTTGTTTCGCTCCCAGCCATAGTGAGGATGACTCTCTGCCAACTCAAGCATGAGCCGGTCGCGGTGCTCCTTGGCAATGATGGAAGCCGCCGAGATGCACGGCTCCAGCCCGTCGCCGCCGACAATCGCCCGCGCCGGCCAGCGCCAGTCCTCGCAGCGGCCATGCGGCGTCAGGTTGCCATCGATCAGCACTTCGCCGACCGGCTGCGCCCCGCTCAAGGCAGCGACCGCACGGGTCATCGCCAGCATGGTCGCGTTGAGCACATTGATCGCGTCGATTTCGGCAACCGTGGCTACGCCGACTGCCCAGCGACATTCTTTCTTGATGGCTGCCTCCAGGGCAGCACGGCGCGGTGCAGTCAGCTTCTTGGAATCGTCCAGCTCCGCCGGAAGGCGCTCACACAGCACAACCGCTGCGGCGACGACCGGCCCGGCAAGCGGCCCCCTGCCCGCCTCGTCAACGCCGACGATCATCGAAGTGTCGGCAAATTGGCACCTTTGGCTGTCTCATCTGTTAAAGTCGCAATAATGAATCACTTTCTGCGCCTCGCATTCTCGCTGGTGGTACTCGCGACCGCAAGCTGCACCGTTCCGGCAACCGGGGATAATGGCGACATCCAAGCCCCCGAGGCGAGCGAGCGACCGTTCCAGATGCAGGAGATCGCCCGATTCGAAGAACCCTGGGCAATTCGTTTCGATGAAGGCACCGGAGTTCTTTTCGTCACTGAAAAGGGGGGCCAAATCAAGTTTCTGGAGCCGGGAGGAAAGCTCGGAACCGTATCGGGCGTTCCTCGAGTGGATTACGGCGGTCAGGGCGGGCTGGGCGACATCCTCTTCGCGCCCGGCCGCACCTCATCCACGCTCGATCGGCGCACAGTCTATTTGAGCTGGGCCGAAGCGGGCAGAGGCGATACGCGGGGTGCGGCAGTGGGCCGGGCCAACATGGTCTGCGAGGATCACTCCGCCTGCGATCTGCGCGATCTCAAGGTCATTTGGCGGCAAACACCGAAAGTCACCGGTCGCGGGCACTATTCGCACCGGCTCGCTATCTCACCTGATGGCAAGTTCCTCTACATTGCCTCCGGCGACCGGCAGAAGATGGATCCCGCGCAAGACAGGGACAGCGATCTTGGCAAGATCGTGCGATTGCCGATTGACGACAACGGCGAGCCGACCGGTCCGGCCGAACAGGTCAGTCTTGGCCACCGCAACATTCTGGGACTGCGCTTCGATCCCGAAGGTCGGCTTTGGGACATCGAGCACGGCCCTGCAGGCGGGGACGAGCTGAACCTTCTCGAATCCGGAGCGAATTATGGCTGGCCGCTGGCCTCTGACGGCAGGCATTACAGCGGCAAGGCCGTTCCGGATCACGAAGCTGGCGACGGTTTTACGGCTCCGGCTATCAGCTGGAACCCGGTAATCGCTCCCGGGGACATGATCTTCTACACCGGAAATGTTTTTCCCGAGTGGAAAGGCGACCTGCTCATAGCGGCGATGAAGCCCAGCGGCATTGTCAGGGTCAGGATCGAGGGCGAAAGGGCTCGCGAAGCGGCGCGTTATAAGACCGAGCATCGTATCCGGTCGATCGCTCAAGCACCGGACGGTGCAATATGGATCGTCGAGGACGGTAAGCACCTGTCCTCGAGCCGACTGCTCCGCCTGACTCCGAATATCCCCGAATAATCTCGACAACGGCACTACCTGTCCCTATCGGCGCGCGGCGATGCCCGAAGCCAAGATCATCCCCCTGGACAATGTCGACCCGCAACTGGTCGAAGACCTGCTCGATCAGGCTTTTGAGCCAGAGCGGCACAAGCGCACCGCCTACAAGGTGCGCGAAAGCGTCGATTGGCTTCCCGCGCTCAGCTATGCCGCGCTGGACGAAGACGACATGCTGGCAGGTTCGATCCAGTGCTGGCCGGTGGCGCTGACCGATCCCAAGGGCCGGCGCTTTCCCATGATCATGGTCGGCCCGGTCGCGGTCCTGCCGCCCTTGCGGCAGCAGGGCTATGGCAAGGCGCTTATGGCCGCGAGCCTTCGAAGCATCGAACCGGAAGCCCCGCTTCCGCAGGTGATGATCGGCGATGCCGAATATTACGGGCGCTTCTGGGGATTTACTGCCGAATACACGACCGACTGGACACTGCCTGGTCCGTGGGATCCCGCGCGGCTGCTCGTTCGCTGCGACAATCCGGCGATCCTTCCACGCGTTGGAACGCTCGGCCCTTGGCGTAGCTGAATTCGTCTGGCATCGAACCAGCGATGCCTTACGAACCGCCTCCCGAACTTGCATCGCTCTCGCTCGCCGAGATCGCCGAGCTTGTCGAGGCGCGCAAATTGCCGCCACTCGACAAGTGGTCGCCGGAAGAGACCGGCGGTTCCCACATGCAGATCGCCGCGGATGGCCGCTGGTTCCATGAAGGTAGCGAAGTTCGTAGACCGGCAATGGTTCGTGCCTTCGCGTCGCTGCTGATACGTGACGATGGTGGCCAGCACTGGCTTGTAACGCCCTATCAAAAGCTGGCGATAGAGGTGGAGGACGCGGCCTTTGTCGCAACCGATCTGCGGCTGGACGGCGATGCTCTCGCCTTCCGGCTCAACACAGACGATCTCGTCATTGCCGGACCGGACCACCCGATCATGGCACGCGGCACTGTCGACACCCCGGCCATCTATCTTGGCGTTCGCCATGGCACCGAAGCGCGCCTCAATCGCAGCACCTGGGCGCAACTGGCCGAGATCGCGCTCGATGGCGACAGGCCCGAAGTCAGAAGCGGCGGCATGACCTTCGCATTGATGCCATGAGCGACCCGCTATTCGATCGGGTGCAGGCCAAGCTCGAGGCCGGTCACGCCGCTGCACCGCCAGACCTGTGGCTCGATCCGCGTATCGAAGGGATGGATACGTTTACTCCTGCCTCGGTACTCGTCGGCTTCACCGAACGCGAGGAGCCGGGCTGCATCCTGCTGCACCGCCCATCGAACATGCGCGCACATCCCGGCCAGGTCGCCTTTCCCGGCGGCAAGCGCGATCCGGGCGAAGACGCCATCGAGGCCGCGCTGCGTGAGGCGCACGAAGAGTTGGGGATTCCGCCAGACTCGGTGAAGGTCGTTGGCACCAGCGACACCTATCGTACCGGTTCGGGCTTCGCGATCACGCCGGTCGTCGGGATCCTGCCGCCCGACCTCGAAATCCGCCCGAACCCGGCCGAAGTCGCGCAATGGTTCGAGGCGCCGGCCGGCTTCGTGCTCGACCCCGCAAACCAGGCTGTCGTATCGATGGAATTCAGCGGCAAGACGCATAGCTTCATCGAGATCATGTGGCACGAACACCGCATCTGGGGCGTGACCGGCGCGATCTGCCACAACCTTGCGCGCAGGCTCGATTGGCATGGCTAAGCGGCTTCCCGATGCGCCATGGCTGGAACGGGACGATCTCGCCGCGCTGGTCGTGGCCTTGGGTTCCGGCAATGCCCGTTACGTCGGCGGTGCAGTGCGCGACACACTGCTTGGCCTGCCGGTCAAGGACGTCGACGTGGCGACGCCGCTGGTGCCCGACGAAGTGATTGCGCGGCTCAAACAGGCGGGTGTCCGCACCGTGCCGACCGGGATAGAACATGGCACCGTGACCGCCGTCTTGCCGAAAGGCCCGGTCGAAATCACGACCCTGCGCCGCGACGTTTCGACCGATGGCAGGCGCGCTACCGTTGCCTTCAGCGAAAACTGGCGTGAGGACGCCGCGCGGCGGGATTTCACCATCAATGCGCTCTACACCGACCCGCAGACACGCGAAATTGAGGATTTCTTCGGAGGGCTCGACGATCTTGCGGCACGCCGCGTGCGCTTCATTGGCGATGCCGGAGAGCGCATTCGCGAGGATCATCTGCGCATCCTGCGCTACTTCAGGTTCCAGGCGCGGTTCGGCTCGCAACCGCCTGATGCAGAGTCGGAAAATGCCTGTCGCGATCTGGCCGCTACTCTCAAGGGACTTTCCCGCGAAAGGATCGGCATGGAGATGCTCAACCTGCTCGCGCTGCCCGATCCGGCGCCCACCGTGGCACGTATGGCCGAACTGGACGTGCTGGCAGTCATTCTCCCCGAAGCCGACCCGAAGGCGCTGACAGCATTGGTGGCCCATGAGGGAGGTACGGACCACGGGCCCGACGCCTTGCGTCGGCTGGCCGCGCTGCTTCCTGCCGATCCGGCGCTGGCCAAGCAGATCGCCTCGCGTTTTCGGCTGTCTGGCGCGCAGAAGAAGCGGCTGGCGACGGCAGCACAGCGCGGGGAGCAGATCGACGATCCGAGAGCACTGGCCTATCGCCTGGGCCGCGCCGAAGCGCTCGACCAGCTTCTGATCATGGGTGCCGATAGCTCGTCTCTCGATGGCTGGGTCATACCGCAGCTGCCGCTCAAGGGTGGTGAGATCGTTGCACGCGGCGTTGCCGCTGGGCCCGAGGTCGCCCGAATCCTCCAAACCGTTGAAACGCGCTGGGTTGCCGAGGGCTTTCCTGACCGGAACAGAGTCGAGGCTATCCTGGATGAGGAACTGGCTCGATGAGCATGGTCAGGTTCCGGCAATCCGGCTTATGCTAAGGGTGAGGCAATGAACTTTGCCGAACTCCTTTCCTTCCTGCGTGAACAGCCGCTGCTGTCGCTCGCAATGGTGGCGATATTCATCACCGTCGCCGGGGGAATGGTGCGTCGTTCTGCCCCCTCGCTTGGTCGGCTGTTGCAGGGCGCGGGCAATCTCGGCCTGGTTGCGGCGCTACTGCTCACAATCGCCCAGGTCGCGCGGTTCACGACATCTTCCGATCTTGCATTCCCGCAGCTCGGTATGCCCGAGCAGAATGTCACGGGTGGAGAAACCCGCATTCCGATGAGCCGTGACGGTCATTTCTGGCTCTCGGCAAGGATCAACGGCTCAAACGCGCGGTTTCTCGTCGATACCGGTGCGACGCTGACCGCGATTTCCGAACAGACCGCGATCGACGCACGCGTGCCGCAGAAATCTCTGCGCCAGACGGTCAACATGCGCACTGCGAACGGCGCGATCCGTGCCGAGCTGGCGACAATCGAGGAGCTGCGCTTCGGCAATGTAGTCGCGCGCGATCTCGACGCGGTCGTCGCTCCGGGCCTCGGCGAAACCAATGTCATCGGGATGAACCTGCTGTCGCGGCTGAAGAGCTGGCGTGTCGAGGACCGGACTCTCATCCTCGTCCCCAACAATCCGCAGCAAGGGACTCAGAACTAAAATTGATTGTCCTTCGGGAACCCCTGCGGTGGCAACCTGCCCGCCGCCCCGCGCGCGACTTTCCACATGCCGATTTCGTTCTCGGTCCGGGTGCGCCCGGTGTCGCCACCCATGGTCCAGCTTAACCCTTCTTCGAGCCTGAACGTGGTCGCATCAGACAGTCCCCCATCGCGATAGCGTTGCAGGGTAACACCCTGCCCCTTGGCCATCTCGGGCATTTCGTCGATGCCGAACACAACCAGCTTGCGGTTCTCGCCGACAACCGCAACGTGATCGTCCTGCGTCGACATTTCCCGCACCACCCTGAGCCTTACCCCGGCCTTGGTCGTGACCACGGCCCTGCCTTTCCGCGTTTCGGCAACCAACTCGTCGGCGGGGGCGACAAAACCCTTGCCCGCGCTTGAGGCCAACAGAAGTTTGGCCCCGGGCTGGAACACAAGCATGGCGACGATCCGCGCTTCGGCATCGATGGCGAGCATGGTCCGCACCGGCTCGCCGAAGCCGCGCGCCGACGGCAGCTTGTCTGCGCCGAGCGTGTAGAATCGCCCGTTGTCGCAAGCGATCAACAACTTGTCCGTGGTCTGGGCATGGACGGCAAATGCGGGGCCATCGCCTTCTTTGAACTTGAAATCGCCGTCGAGCGGCACGTGTCCGCTCGCGCCCCTGATCCAGCCTTTGGCGGACAGGATCACGGTCACCGGCGCTTTCTCGATCATCGCGTCCATCGAGAATTCGACCGTGGCCTCCGCTTCGGCGATGGTCGTGCGGCGGCGGCCCAGTGCGGTATCCTCGGCATAGTCCTTGCGGAGCGTGGCGAGATCGCGCTTGAGCCGCGTTCGCTGGCGCGCCGGGCTGGCGAGCAGCTTCTCAAGATCCTCCTGTTCGGCCAGCAGGTCCTCGCGTTCCTGCCTCAGCTCCATTTCCTCCAGCTTGCGCAAACTCCGCAGCCACATGTTGAGGATCGCTTCGGCCTGTCGGTCGGTGAGGTTGAATTCGGCCATCATGACGGCCTTCGGCTCGTCCTCGGTGCGGATGATCTCGATGATCCGGTCGAGATTGAGGAAGGCGATGATGTAGCCTTCGAGCAATTCGAGCCGCGAGGCGATCTTCTCGAGCCGGTGCTGGGCGCGGCGCTTGAGGATGTCGATCTGCGC
Source organism: uncultured Novosphingobium sp. (assembly GCA_964603645.1). GTDB lineage: Bacteria > Pseudomonadota > Alphaproteobacteria > Sphingomonadales > Sphingomonadaceae > Novosphingobium. The sequence continues at coordinate 20,720 of CAZRVW010000023.1, forward strand.
CGCGATCCAGTGGGTCAACAGTTCCTTGAGGCCCATAACCATCGGCGTGTGGCTGGCATCGAGCACATTTAGATTGAGCGAGAAACGGCTTTCGAGGTCGGTCAGCCGATAGAGGCTTTCTTTGAGCAGTTCGGGATCGACATTGCGGCTCTTGGGAACCAGGACGATGCGCAATTCCTCATCGCTCTCGTCGCGTACGTCCTCAAGGATCGGCAGCTTCTTGTCGGCAATCAGCTGGGCGATCTGCTCGATCAGCTTGGCCTTGGGCAGCATGTAGGGGATTTCGGAAACGACGAGTTGCCACTGGCCGCCGCCGAGCTTCTCGATCCCGGTTTCCTCCCAGGCTTCTCCCTTGCGTCCGCTCGAGAAACGCCCGCGCATGCGGAACGAACCCTTGCCGGTTTCGTAGGCCGCTGCGATCGTTTCGGGACTGTCGATCACCAGACCACCGGTGGCAAAGTCCGGCCCCCGGAATACCTGCATCAGCTCGGCATGGGTGACATCCTTGTTGAACATCACCAGCTCGACCGCATCGATCACTTCGGCAACATTGTGGCTGGGGATCGAGGTCGCCATGCCCACCGCGATGCCGGTTGCGCCATTTGCCAGCAGGTTGGGAAACAGACCCGGGAAGATTTCCGGCTCTTCCTCCTCGCCATTGTAAGTCGGGTGGAAATCGACCGTGCCCTCGTCGAGCCCCGCCATAAGCTGGATCGCGGTCTTGGTCAGGCGGGCTTCAGTGTAGCGGT
>CAZRVW010000024.1:0-20393 GCA_964603645.1 uncultured Novosphingobium sp.
GAAGCCAGTATCCGACTGAAGTCGGAGGGGTTGCTCCCAGCGCGTGACGCTAAAGGCCATCGGCCGATTCCATATTTGCGTTGGCATTTGCGTTGGCGCCATCTCAGATCCAACCGCCACACGCATATCGGCACCTGGTCAAGAAGCCGTTCGCACGGCAGCTGGCTACAAGATCAGCATTCTTACATTGCGGCTCCGATCAAAGCTGGAAACACCACGTTTTGGAATTAAATCATAATTCAAAAAATTTGACTCTCACATGTCCCAGCCATAGCAGTTCCGACAATAGCGAGGACAGCGGAATGGCAGCTCACGATCCATCGAACAGTGATACGGTTGTAATCCCAGCCGCAGCTCATTTGTCGTACGAGCACGTCAAACTTGAAAACGAACGTCTTTGGCCCGCCACGTGGCAAATGGCGTGCAGGCGGGAAGAGTTTTCTCAGGTCGGCGATTATCTGACCTACGATATCGCCGATGAATCGATCGTCATCGTATTGGTGGCGCCAGACGAGTTGAAGGCCTACTACAACGTATGCCTTCACCGTGGTCGACGTCTCACAGACGGGTGCGGCCATACGGCAGGGTTCTATTGCCGCTTTCACGGCTGGAAATGGAACCTCGATGGCCAAAATACCTATTGTGGTAACCAGGGCGACTGGGATCCCCCTCTCCCACCAGAGAGCGTGCGCATGCAGCAGGTCAGGGTGGATACCTGGGGCGGATTCGTTTTCATCTGCATGGATCCCGATGCACAGCCACTTTGCGATTACCTCGCACCAGTAGCGAAGCACCTCGACGGCTTTGAACTCGATCGCATGCGCTATCGCTGGAGGCAGAGAGCCACCGTGCCCTGCAACTGGAAGACGGCGCTCGAAGCATTCATCGAGAGTTATCACGTGATCGCGACGCACCCCCAGCTTACGAAATTTGCCCAGTTCGATTCATGGTGTCGAAACGAAGGCTTGCACAGCTGGCACGGATACAACATGCGCGCAGGCGGCACGTCGGTGGGCCTACCGGGGGATGATCCGCGCACCGGTGCAGCACGGTGGTTTCGAGAACTCTATACGACAATCAATGCGACCACGACCGAGGTCTTCGTGAACGCTGCCGAACGGGCAGCGTCAGAATTGCCCAAGGATGCCACAGGCGATGATGTCATGGCGTTCATCATGCGAACCGCCCAACAGGAATACGAAGCGAGGGGCGTCAGATGGCCGGCGATTACCCCGCAGCAGTTTGCCGATGCCGGGGTCGATTGGCACGTGTTTCCCAATCTGGTGATCCTGCCCGGATTGGCTCAGGCGCTCTGCTACCGGGCGCGCCCGTTCGGGTCCGATCCAGACAAGTGCATTTTCGAGGTCTTCGTGATCGAGTTTTTCAAACCCTCGGAAGAGCCCGATACGCAATGGGTCGATGCGAAAGATCTGGGCAAAGAGAGTTGGCCGCTCGTCCTCACTCAGGACTTCGCAAATATGCCGGAAGTTCAGAAAGGCATGAAATCTAGAGGCTTTCCTGGAGCACGCCCAAGTCCATCGCAGGAGCTGCCAGTCATCGCCTTTCACCGCAATCTCGCGAAATTCATCGGGAAGGGACAGCCGGTCCAATTCACCTGAAACAAAGGCGTTTGCAACGAAGATGGGCACTTGCACGCAGTTAAGACGTCGAAAGGAATGCGCAGATGGCCGAATTTGAAGAAAGCTTCGATGTCGTGATCGTGGGCAGCGGCGGCGGCGCACTATGCGCGGCGCTCACGACGCTGGATGCGGGCAAGACGGCGCTTGTGCTGGAAAGCACGGACAAGCTGGGTGGATCCACGTCTCTCTCTGGCGGAGTCCTCTGGGTTCCCAACCATCCATTGCAAGCAGCGGCTGGGGTCGACGATTCGGTGGAATCTGGCTTGGCCTATCTAAAGGCGGTGAACACTGAAGATGATTCTCAAGTACGCTGGACACGCGACCGTGCTTTCGTGACGAAAGGACCAGAAATGATCAGCTTCCTGATGCGCAAGGGCATCCCGCTCTGGCGTTGCGAGGGCTGGTCTGATTATCATGACGAGCTGCCTGGAGGCTGCCCGCGGGGGCGTTCGCTCATGACCAACCGCTTTGATCTGCGCAAACTTGGCGCGCTTGCCGACCGGCTGCGCCGGGGCCCAATGCCCTTCCCCCTTCAATGGCCCGACTTTCAGGTCCTGCCGCTGGTCAAGCGCACATTCAAGGCAAAGCTGGCGGCACTCAAACTCGGTATCCTGCTCACGAAGATGCGCCTCACCGGGCAACAGCTCGTAAGCGCAGGAACAGCCTTGCAGGCCAGGATGCTTCACGCACTCGATCGCGCGGGGTGTGTTCTGCGTACGGAAAGTCCAGTGGTGGATTTCGTTCGCGACGCTTCTGGGCGCGTCAGCGGCGTTGTCGCCGAACAAGACGGCAAGAGGATTGCGATCGAGGCTCGGCTTGGCGTGGTGGTGGCAGCCGGGGGGTTTGCCCGCAATCAGGAAATGCGCGACCAGTTCGGCCCCAAGCCTGCGCACACCGAATGGTCACATTCCAATCCGGGCGACCAGGGCGGACCGCTGAGTCTGATGATCGATCTTGGTGCGCAAACAGATTTCATGGACAATGCAATCTGGCTGGTCAGTTCGCGGCAGCCGAACGGCGCCGTGTATCATCTTGATGACATAGCCAAGCCGCATTCGTTCATAGTCAACAAGGAGGGCCGTCGCTTCACGGACGAGGCTGGCTCCTACCTCCAGAACGGTCGCAACATGTATGCGGCAGGAGCGACCCCGGGCTGGCTGATTCTCGATAGTCGCCACCGGGAGCGCTACATGGTCGGCGGCGCGATGCCAGGCTCGACCCCGCCTGAATGGATTTCGAGCGGCTATCTGAAAAAGGCAGACACGCTTGAAGAACTAGCCGGGATCTGCGGCATCGATCCCGAAGGCCTGGCCAGAACTGCGCAGACCTTTAATCGGGATGCGGAAGCCGGCACGGACACCGAGTTCAACCGGGGCGGGCGCGTCTACGATAGAGTCTGGGGCGACCCGACTGTGCGGCCAAATCCCGTTCTCGGCGCTGTAAGCAAGCCACCGTTTTATGCGATCGAGGTCTACCCCGGCGACGTCGGCACCGCCGGCGGTGTGGTCATCGATGAGCATGCACGCGTGCTCGACACGAGCGGCACGCCGATCGAGGGACTGTACGCGGCCGGCAATTGCACCGCATCGATTTTCGGACGCACCTATCCGGGGGCAGGAGCCAGCATCGCGGCCACCTTCGCGTTCGGTTATATTGGTGCGCAGCATGCCCTGGATCAAGCCAAGGCGCCCGTCGCGGAACCAGAGAAAGTGCAAGCTGCGTGAGCCTAATACTGACCGAGGTCGAAGACGGTATCCTTACGATCACCCTCAACCGTCCCGAGAAACTGAACGCATTCAATCCCGACATGGCCGGCGATTTGCTCGCGGCGTTCGACAGGGCCGACAACGACGACGCTGTCCGCGCGGTAATCGTTACCGGAGCAGGAAGAGGGTTCTGCGCAGGCGCCGACATGTCCGCCGGAACCGCGGTGTTCGATTTCGATAACCGGCCGGACAAGGCGGCGCTCGGCTCTCCCGTTCGGCCAGATGGCAGCGTGGATTACAGTCATGCCGCGGTACGCGACAACGCCGGCAAGGTGAGCCTGCGCATCCATGCCTGCCTGAAGCCTGTGATCGGAGCGATCAACGGAGCGGCAATAGGGGCGGGCATGACAATGACCCTGCCGATGGACTTTCGCCTCGCGAGCGAAGAGAGCAAATTTGCCATGCCCTTCGTCAGGCGCGGCATCGTTCCGGAAGGCACTTCCTCGTGGTTCCTGCCAAGGATCGTCGGCATTACGATAGCGCTGGACTGGTCCATGTCCGGGCGGATGTTCAGTGCCGAGGAGGCTCTGCAAGCCGGTCTCCTGAAGTCGCTTCACCCGGCAGATGAACTGATTCCCGCCGCACGCGAGCTTGCCAGCACCCTGTCCGACGGCACCTCGCCGGTAGCAGTGGCCCTGACCCGGCAGATGATGTGGCGCGGACTCGCGACAGACGATCCGATGCAGGCTCACCGCATCGAAAGCAGGGGCGTATACACGCGCGGCCGCTCGGCAGATGCTCGCGAAGGGATCACCGCCTTCATGGAAAAACGCAGTGCTGCTTTCCCCGACCGGCCTTCGCGTGACCTTCCCGACTACTATCCGTGGTGGGACGACGGCACATACAGCTAGTGCCTGACAGAGCCCGTCGCGCCGAAGAGCCGATCTATTTCTTCAGGCGCACGGTCACGGCATCCAGCCCGCGATAGGAGGGCTTCGGCTTGTCGGGATCGACCTTCATGTTCGGAAACCGGTCCATCAGGCCCGACATCGCCACGATCATCTCCTGGCGAGCGACATCCATGCCCAGGCACCTGTGCGGTCCAAAGCCGAACCCCATCTGGTGGCTCTTGTCGCGATAGATGTCGTATTGTTGCGGGGTCCTGAAAACGGCCGGATATGGTTGGCGGCTCCAAGGCAAAGATGGATGCGCGGCCGACCGGAACCTTTTTGTACCGCCACCTTGTCGCGCAAGGCATTCATGGCGCCGGTAAAGTCGATTGTCATATCGGCTCCGGAGTTGATCGACTGGGTATTGACATCGAACATCTCGCGTTAGCGCGGATTGTCCGACATGAGCGAGGCAAGTGCGCCTGATTGCTTGCCGGTCAAGCAGGCCGCGACATCAGAAACGGCGCAATCTGGGCAGCAAGCGAAGATCCTCCAACCGTCCAAGGGCGGCGAGGAAACTGTCCAGGCTGTCGCGGCATTCCCCGAAACCCGTCTTGCGAAGTTTTATCGTGCTTACCAGCACCGGGATGGCACGACTGGCGATTCTCGGGCCGAGCAGCAAATCGGCATAGTGGTGTGATTCGCCCACGAATGCCTGTAAATCGTCGATCAGCAGATTGTTGACATGGGCAATCCGCCGCCACGCCTCCTGAACCGAAGGATCACCGAAGAATTCGGCAAAGTTCAGCTCCTTCGCGCCCCCGTCGGTGTGGCCCAACGCCGCAGCAAATTGCCGCCAGACGTCGGCCAGAACGAGCACGTCGCCATTCGTCACATTGAAGATCTGGCCTTGCGCGGCAGGCGTCTCGAAAGCCCAATCGAACGCCTGGGCAAGAAGCGGAGCATCGGTCATCTCCCACAGCGCTGCCTTCGCGCCCGGATAGGCAAATGGCATATCGAGTTCGCGGCAGAGCGCCGCGTATGCGCCGAACGGCAAGACCGGGTTCATCACCACGCCGGGCGCATCGCCCAGCACGATCTGTGGACGGAATATCGTGACAGCGAACCCGTGGATGGAAGCCGATTTACGGGCGTAGTCTTCGTGTAGCCAATAGAAGTTCGGATGATCGTCTCGCGGACGGTCTTCCTTCGCCGGCACCATGACCGGATGGTAAAGACCGCCGTAGGCTTTGGTCCCCTGCAACACCAGCACGTGCCGAAGTTGACCCTGCGCAGCGACGGCATCCAGGATGGCTTCGAACATCCGGCCATTTTCGGCGATGGTCTCCGGATCGCTCCAGCCGGCAACCAGTCCGGGCTTTTCCTTCACTGCGGCATAGATCAGATGCGTAATCGGTGGCAGCTTCGAGACAGCCTTCCGACAGCCATCCCTGTCTTCGAGATCCAAGGCAACATGGCTATGGCGCACATCCGGCATGACTATCGGCTTTCGCCGAGACATCGATGTGACGCGCCATTCCGCGGCACGGCCGAAATGACCTACCGCGGCCGTACCAATGACCCCGCTGGCGCCGACAATTGCGACGTGACCTTGCATCGAATGTACTCTCCGAGATATTTCCGGAATGTTCGATTGTCATGTCTCCCGCGGCATCCGCAATCGAGCGGGAAAACTCCTCCAGAGCTTACGGGGCATATCCACAAAAATTTGAATTTGACATAATTTTCTGTGCGCCCGTAAGTTCGACGCCATCAAGTCAGAACATTCATATCGGCCAGACATCGATGAGTGCCGCTCTGTTCGGCGCGGATCGGACTTGGCCAGGATCTCCGATCTCCGTCCCAAACCGCCTTGTCGATCGGCGAAAGTACGAAGGGTATATTCCGTGCTCAAGGTCTACTTTTTCCTGAAACGCAAAGCCGGCATTTCGCACCGCCAGTTCCGCGAGCACATGGAAAACAGCCATGTCCGGCTCGCGCAGAAGCATTTTAGCAACCTCATGCTCGCCTATAGTCGAAGCCATTTCGAAGCTGCCACCGATGGCGGGGATGGATCGGGTCCGCTGACAGGATACGATTGCATCTCCGAGTGGACACTTGCTGATGATAAGGCGTTCGAAGAGATCATGAGCATCGTGACTGGCCCCGGACCAGGCGAAGAATTCCGAGCCGACGAAGAGCATTTCCTCGACCGGGAGGCAACGCTCGTGCTCACGGGCGATCCGGTTTCAGGATCATGATTGAGCCATCGACGATCGACATGTGTAGCCATTTCTCCCAGGCCCGGTGACACCGGTTGCGGTGCGCCCATCGCCGATAGATTGAAAATTGCTTGGGCAAAAAGAAAAGGGGTGTACCTAAGTTTTTTTGGGCGGAAATCGCTTCAACCGATATGCGAGCGTCGTACGTAAACCTGCCGGGCCAAGCAGAGGCGCGCAAGCATTGCGATCATACAAGAAGTGTACCTGATCGGACCTGGTCAACAGCGATACAAGCTGAATTCGGGGGTGGGAATAATCGCGATGATCGTAGTGTTGTGCCAGCGTTAGTGCCAATCGGATGCGAACCCGTCTCCACTGGGCGTAGCTTGAATCGAAGCCTCTGTGTTAGGCGACTAGGCACTGCGCAGATCCCTATAATTTTGCAACTGAGTATCCATCCTTACCTTTCTCCTGCTGCGCGATGGCTGACCTGAAATGAACATGAACTCCGAACCGATTCCGCCAATCGACCACGATTTTCCGCCGGCAACCCAGGGATGGCTGACTGTCGGAATACTGGCCGTACTGATGACCCTTTCGGTTGTCGATCGCAACATCCTCTCGCTGCTGGTAAATCCGATCCAGTCCGACCTTGAACTCAGCGAGACCCAGATGGGTTCGCTGATGGGATTTGCTTTCGGCATTTTCTTTTTCATCGGCGCTTTGCCGGTCGGTTGGGCTCTCGACCGGTTTAGCCGCCCCATCGTGATCTGGCTGGGCGTTGCCGTCTGGAGCTTCGGGACCATGGCTTGCGGCCTCGCCAACAGCTTCTGGTCGTTCTTCGCGTCCCGTTCGATGGTCGGCGCGGGTGAAGCCGTGATGGGCCCGGGTTCGCAGTCACTGCTTCCGGACTTTTTTCCGCCCAAGAAGCTCGGCTTCGCGTTCTCGGTCTATTCGACCGCAACCAAGATTGGGGCTGGACTTTCCTTTGCCATCGGAGGTGCCCTCGCCGCACTGATAGACCCTTCCCAAAACTATGACCTTATGGATTCTGTCACGGTACGAGGTTGGCAGCTCATTTTCCTCATCCTTGGCGCACCGGGTCTACTTATCAGCTTCGTGATCTTCTTGGTGCCTGATCCGCGTCGAAATGTCATAACGACCCAAAAGAAGACGACTTTCGCCGATTATTTCCAGATCGCGCGACGCTATTGGCGCTTCATTGTTCCTCACCATATCGGTTTGATGCTGGTCGCGCTGTCAGCCGTCGCCATCCAGGCTTGGGGACCGGCATTCTTCGAGCGCGTCCATGGCCTCTCGCCCGCACAGGTCGGCCCCGCGCTTGGTCTGGGAATTACGCTTGGCACGGTTCTGGGCCTGCCGCTTCACGGAAAGGTTGTCGACGCTCTGTTTTCGCGGGGCATCAGCGACGCGCACCTTCGCTACATGGTCTTTTCGACGATCCTTGCGGTACCAGTGGCGGCTGGCATTTTCCTGGTACCTTCGCCAGAGATTTCGCTTGTCCTGGTAGGCCTCTATTTCTTTTTCGTCTGCTGCTACCTCAGCCTTCCGTTCGTCATCTTGCAGATCATCATGCCTTCGCACATGCGGGGCAAGGCGGCTTCGATCATATTGGTGATGAACGGGGTATTCACTCTCGGCGGCGCCCCAGTCCTGATCGCAGTAGTAACCGAGGCGCTGGGCGGTTCGGCGATGGTGGGACAATCGCTCCTGCTTTGTATGGGTATTTCGCTGATGCTGGGCGCTGCTATCCTGTGGATGGCGCTGAAGCCCGTGCGCACGATTCATGCCGAGCGAGAGAGCCAGCGCTGATCGAAAGACCAGAATCTCTAGATGAGGAGGACGAGGATCATGATGGGTGGACCGAGAATCAAGCATGTGGACGATGTGGAGGCCTTTGAAGTCTGCCGCATCGAATATGAAGATGGCCGATCAGCGTCGATCTACGAGCGCTTCGTCGAAAGGCTGCCGAATTTCGTCACCTTCTACAATCGCTGGGATCCGGGAATGCTGCAGCGTACTCACGGCCATACAGGCCACCACATGGTATTCATCCTGAGCGGGGAAATGTGGGTGGGCGACAGGCATTGCCCTGCAGGAACACACATATTCCTGATGCATGGAGACGTTTTCGGGCCCTGGCGTGCCGGCCCCGAAGGCTGCGAAACGCTGGGTGTCATCGCTGGCGCCGGCTGGTCTTTTGCCTATCAGGAAGACGACGAGGCATTTGTCGAGCTGCTGAAGAGCGAAGGCGCCAAACGCGGCACTGTGCCGCCTATTCCACGTATGCCGTACTCGCCTTCGTCGCCATCGCGTCCGTGGGAGGATACCGCAACAGAGCGCCGGTTCGAACGTCGCCAGCCTTGAATCGCATCGCCGGGCCTCGCGGTCTTGCTCGCTAAGCCGCGTGGCCTGGACAAAGACGCCAGGGCAGGAACCTACTGGATAACCAGGCCGCCATCGACGGACAGCAAGCTGCCGGTGATGAAGCTCGCTTCATCGCTGGCCAGGAACACGATCGCGCGGGCGACTTCCTCGTTCGTGCCATAGCGCTGCATGGGATTGAGCGAGGCGAAATAGGCTTTGCGAGTCTCGTCGTCGGCATCGGGAATCGCCTGCCGCTCGATCGAGCGCATCATGTCGTTGTCTATCGGTGCGGGCGCAACCGCGTTGACGCGAATCTTCGAAGGCGCCAGCTCGATGGCGGCGACTTTTACCAGCCCGGCGATGGCGTGCTTGCTTGCCGAATAGGCCGCCAGGCCCGGCACGCCGATCGTGCTCGCGACGGAACCGGTCGCGACGATCGCGCCCCCGTTCTTCATTGCCAGCGCCGCATGCCTGATGCTGTTGAAGGTACCGACGACGTTGGTCATCTGGACCGCGGCGAATTCCTCACAGGACAGGTTCACCAAGGGTTTGACATCACCTTCCACGCCGGCATTGGCGACAAGGATGTCAAGCTGGCCGAACTTTTCGACAGCGAGCGATGTCACCTTCTGGGTATCGCTTTCAACAGCTACGTCTGCCCGGACGCAGATAAGCGAGTCGCCCCGGTTGAGCCGCGCGGACATCTTGTCGAGCTTGTCCTGGTTTCTTCCAGTCACAATGACCTTGGTCCCTCGTGACAGCAGCATTTCGGCCACCGCGCCACCAATGCCACCGGTACCGCCGGTCACGATCGCCACCTTTCCTTCCATAGCTGTCCTATTCCCCTGATCCAGATTGACTCACAACATGACACTGATATCACTTTTTCAAACAAGTATAAATGGATCGTTTTCTGATTCGCGTTGAGAAAGGCAGATATGCGCGAGCCTAACCGCCCGGCCAAGCCGCTTGCCCCGACCCGTCGCGGGGCAATCACCCGCGAGAAGCTGATCGAAGCGGGCCGCAGGGCCTTTTCTGCCTATGGCTACGAGCTCGCCCGCGTATCGGACATTGCCCGGCTTGCAGGCGTCAGCCACGGAAATTTCTATCGTCACTTTTCGGACAAGGACGACCTCCTCCACGCGGTGCTGGACGAACTCCATCAGGGGTTGCGCAACCCGGTACGTCGTAAACGGGCCGGCCGGGCCGACGGAATTTTGGGCGAACTCATCGACTACAACACCAGCTTCTTTTATAGCTACGCCGAAAACCGCGACATGTTGCGTGTCGCGCGAGAAGCCGCTTCGAAACCTCGCCCGAACGTGTTTCTTGATATCTGGCTGGAAATGCGCACCCCTTTCATCGATCGCAGCCGGGCGTGGATAGAAAAGCTGCAGTCCAGGGGCATGATCGACACGTGCATGGATCATGCCCTGGTGGCCGAATCGCTGGGCTCGATGATCGAGCAGCTCGCCTATGTGCACATCGGCCTGCCAAGGAAACGTCCCTCCGAGGAGCGCCTCAACGAACTTGGCGAAACCTGCGGAATCATCTGGTTCCGCAGCCTTTTCGGAAGCGACACGGCAGATCCGTCGATCGCGGACGAAGGATCACTGCGGTGACTCCGGCCCGGGACATCGACCTGCTGGACATCTCACATTATACCGCCAACGCCGACCATGCGATATTTCGCAAGTTGCGCGAGGAAGACCCGGTCCATCTTAACGAAGGCCCCGACGGTGTCAGGTTCTATGCCCTGACCCGTTATGACCATGTCTGCGCCATCGCTCGCGATCATCTCCATTTCATCAACGGCAAGGGAACGCAGATCCGCGACAAGCGCGCCGAAGGTCACGGGGCGCCGAGCGTACACAATGCCGACCAGCCGTTGCATGGACGGCTGCGCGCTCCGGGCGTGGGCGCATTCAGGCTTTCGCTGCTCAAACATCGCGAAGGCCGGATCAGAGAGGTCGTGCGCGACCTGATCGCTGCCGTTCCCCGCGATGAAAATTTCGACTTCGTCGAGAAGATCGCGGTTGCCATTCCGATGATCGTGTTTGCCGAAGTGCTTGGCGTACCGCAGCATCGGCAGCAAAGCCTGTTGCACTGGGCCAACACGATGAGCGACGTTTCGGCGAGCGATGACGTTCAGGCCGACGCGCGCCGTCACCTGTTTGACTATTTCAGGGAACTCGCCGCCGAAAAGCGCGCCCATCCCGCAGATGACATCGCCAGCGCGCTGGTCACCGCCGCGCCCGAAGGCAAACCTTTTACGGACGAGGAACTCGACGCCTATTTCATGGTGCTGACCGTGGCAGGCAACGAAACCACCCGCTTCTTGCTGACCGGCGGGATGGAGGCGCTGCTCACCCGTCCCGACCAGCTCGCGATGCTGCGCGAAGACCCTGCCCTGATCGCCTCGGCCGTGGAGGAAATGGCCCGATGGGTTTCCCCGGTCCTGCAGATGCGGCGTACTGCCGCGGTAAACTCGGACCTTTTCGGCACGCCAATCGAGGCGGGAACCAAGGTGGTGCTCTACTTTGCCTCGGCCAATCGCGACGAGCGCGCCTTCGAAAATGCCGCAGAGTTTCACGTCGATCGCCGGAACAATCGCCATGTCGGGTTTGGCATCGGCGCGCATTTCTGCATGGGCGCCCACCTTGCCCGGCTTGAAGCGAAGATCTTTCTCGAGGAGTTCCTGCGGGAGATCCGCCAGGCCGAGGTTGTCCGACCGGCGAAGCGCGCGGCTTCCAACTGGTTCACGGGCTACGACAACCTGATGCTGAGCTGGGCGCGATGATTTCTGACCAGGAACAGCCGCGTATCCTCGTGACCGGCGCGGCCAGCGGTATCGGTGCGCGGCTCTGCGACCGACTTCGCAGTGCCGGAACAGATGTGATCCCGCTCGACATTCGGCCGGTTGACGGCGGATTGTCGTGCGACCTTTCGGAGCCGTTCTCGATCGACGCGGTCGCCGGACGCATCGAAGGGCGGCTTCACGGGATCGCCCATGTCGCCGGCATACCCGGCACCGCTCCTCCCGACCGCATTGCCGCAGTCAATCTTGTGGCGCTGCGCCGACTGACTTCGGCACTTTGCGGAAGGCTTCAATCGGGGGCGTCGATTGTGGTGGTGTCCAGCGTGACAGCCCATCGCTGCGAATGGACCCCGGCGGAGCTCGAGGATGTGCTCTCCGGCGATGACGAAGCGGTAATTGAGAGGCTCGCCACGCTTTCCGGGCCGGATGCCTATGCGGCTTCGAAGAAGCTTGCCAATCACTGGAGTTGCGCCCTCTCCGCCCGGCTCTTGCCGCAAGGCGTGCGTGTGAACGTTGTCAGCCCCGGCCCGGTGGAAACGCCAATCCTGAAGGACTTCGAGGAATCGATGGGGGCTGCCCGCATCCAGGCAGCAGCGGAAATCGCTGGGCGACACGGCGACCCCGACGAAGTCGCCGCGCTGATCACCTTTCTCCTGTCGGACGATGCCGCATGGATCAACGGCGCGAACATCGCCTGCGACGGCGGCTTCTCCAATGCACGAAACATGGCAACGATGCAGGCCGGTGCGGCAAGAGCCGAGGAACATTCATCGTGCAATTGATACTGGTCCGTCACGGCCTGCCCGAAAACGCGCACTCCCGCGACATGTCCGATCCGCCACTCTCCGATACGGGGCATTTCCAGGCGGCACAAACGTGCGATCGCCTCGCGCAGGAGTCGATAGACGCTATCTACTCGAGCGCGCTGCGCCGCGCTATCGAGAGTGGTGAGCCGCTGGCAAGAAAGTTGGGTCTGACCATCACCCAGATCGCCGAGATCGGTGAAGTCGACAACGGCGAGGATTCCTATATCTCGCCAGAAGCGATCAGGGCAGCGGGGGACTGGGAAGCCTTCCTGCGCGATCCGATCGGTTATTACGGACATGACGAAGCCGAATTTCGCGAGCGCGTGCTCGGCGGCTTCGAAGCCATCATGCAGGATGCTGCCGGTAACCGGGTGGCAATCTTCACACATGGATTTCCGATCAACATACTTCTCTCTCGCGCGCTGGGCCTCGACGGGCTTGCCAATTTCGTGCTTCGGAACGGCAGCATCACCCGGCTGATGGGCGAGGACCTGAACAAGCTGCAGGTGCTGAGCGTGAACGAAACCAGCCATTTCATCCGGGACGCGGTGCGATGACGGGCTATCCGGGTGCCATCGCCGCAAGGACTCCGGACCACGATGCCGTCATCGCGCAAGACGGGTCGCGCCTCTCCTATCGGAAACTCGAAGACCGGTCTCTGGCACTGGCGCAACAATTGCACAATCGCGGCATCCGGCAAGGTGACGCGGTCTCGCTGCTGATCGGCAACCGGGCCGACTTTTTCGTAGCGGCCTGGGCGGCCCAGCGATCCGGACTGTATTATATCCCGGTCGCCACGCGGCTCACTCCGATCGAACTTGCCTACATCTTCGACGACAGCGGCGCCCGCGCGCTGATCCTGGACCCAGCGATGGCCGACCTGGCGGCGGCGGCGATGGCGATCATGGAAAATGTCCGCCCCTTGGTGCTCACGCTCGACCCGGTCGAGGGGTACGACGCCGTTGCACGCAAGGTCGATGCCTCGCTCCCTCTGCCCGAGGCGGTCGAGGGTGGCGACATGCTCTACACATCCGGCACCACCGGACGACCCAAGGCAGTTCGCCGAGCGCTGGACCATCCGCCGCTAGGCTCGGACATGCGGCGCACCGAGCGCGATGCCGAGCTTTATGGGATGGACGCCGACACAATCTTCCTCTCCCCTGCCCCGCTCTACCATGCTGCCCCCTTGCGGTTTTCGATGAACAGGCATCGGACCGGCGGCACGGTCGTGATCATGCGGAAATTTGACGCAGAGCAGGCGTTGGCGTTGATCGAACGGGAGAAAGTTACCCACAGCCAGTGGGTGCCGACGATGTTCGCCCGCTTGCTCGACCTGCCCGAAGACGTGCGCAACCGTTACGATCTGTCGTCGCACCGTGTCGCCATACACGCTGGCGCGCCATGCCCGGAAGGCATCAAGCGGGCGATGATCGATTGGTGGGGTCCGATGCTGTACGAATATTATTCGGGCACCGAAGGCGTGGGCTTCACGCATAGCACGAGCGAGGAGTGGCTGGAGCGTCCGGGGACCGTGGGCAAGGCATACGGTTCGATCATCCATATCGTCGGCGACGACGGCAGCGAACTTCCCGCAGGCGAGACCGGAACCGTCTATTTCGAAGGGCGTGCCGGTCTTGTGTATCACAACGCACCGGAGAAGACGCGCGAAGCCCATCACCCGTCGGGCTGGGCGACATTCGGCGACATCGGCCATGTCGACAAGGCCGGCTTCCTGTTCCTCTCGGACCGGCGCTCTTTCACCATCGTTTCGGGCGGGGTGAATATCTATCCCGCCGAGATCGAGGCGGCGCTCGCGATCCATCCGGCGGTTTTCGATGCCGCTGCGTTCGGCGTGCCGGATCCCCGTTTCGGCGAGGCTGTGCAGGCTGTCGTCCAGCTGCATGAGGGCGAAGGCAGCGAGCAGCTGGCCCACGAAATCCTGACATTCCTGCGTGAGCGACTCGCCGCCTTCAAAGTGCCCAGGTTCATTGCATTTCGCAGCGATTTGCCGCGCACCGAAACCGGCAAGCTGCAAAAGCACAAGATTGTCGGGGACTATCTCGATCCGCTCGAGCGGGGTTTCGACATGCGGAAGGCGGGACCGGACGCATGAGCCGCTACCTGGTCGATACGCACCTTGTCGCCGGAGAGATGCGCGCGAGCGCTGCGGCTCCCACGATCATGCCTAGCCCGATCGACCTGACGCCCCTCACCGCAGTTCGCCTTGCCGATGAAACACTGACGGACATGGCAATCGAAGTCGGACTGGCCGCCCTGCCCGCCGCCGAGACAACGACGCCGCCTCAGCGGGCGAAGGCGCTTCGGGCATTGGCCGACGCGCTGGATGCCCGCGGCGACGAACTGGCCGAGCTGGCTGCGCAGGAGATAGGCTGTCCGATCACACAGGCAAAGGCGCTTCAGGTTGGTAGCGCCACCGGGCTGCTGCGCGCCGTCGCGGACATGGTCGGCACGCACACGTTCGAGGACCTTCGCCCTGCGGCGCGCGGTGGCCGGGTTATTGTCCGGAAAGTACCCGTGGGACTGGCGGCAGGAATTGTCCCCTGGAATGTGCCGATGTTTCTTGCCTGCGAGAAGCTGGCGGCGGCGATTGCCGCCGGGTGCCCGATCATACTCAAGCCTTCGCCCGAAAATGCGCGGACAATGCAGATTTTCGCGGAAGCGGCGAGAACGCTCGATCTGCCAATCGGGATGATCGCCGTCATCACCGGCGATAGGGATATCGGACGCCGCCTTGTTGCCGATCCGCGCATTGCAAAGGTGAGCTTCACCGGCAGCACGAATGCAGGCCGTGCAGTCGCCAAGGCTGCGGCAACCCGCTTTGCCCGCTGCACGCTGGAACTGGGGGGAAAGTCCGCCGCGATCCTGCTCGATGATTTCAGGGTAGAGGACCACGCGAATGAGCTGTTCCTCGCCATGATCCAGAACAACGGGCAGGTCTGCGGTGCACAATCGCGGGTCCTCGTGCCTCGTAGCAGTGCAGGTCCCATGCGCGAGGCACTGGCGGAGCTGTTCGATGGCCTGAAAGTAGGCGATCCGCTCGACCCGGAGACCCAGATCGGACCTCTTGCCACCCGCGTGCAAAGTTCCAACGTCAAGGCAATGTTTACCGAAGCGATTGAAGGCGGTGCGCGCAAGATCGGCGGATCTTACGGCACGGGCAGCGAATGTCTGGTTGACCCTGCGCTGCTGCTGACCGGGCGGGACAGTGCGATTGCGCGCAAAGAGGTGTTCGGACCGCTGACGGCTCTGATCGAATACGAGGATATCGATGATGCCGTCGCAATCGCCAATGACAGCGATTACGGGCTTTCCGGATCGGTCTGGTCACCCGACACCGAACGGTCGATAGCGGTCGCCCGCAGGCTGCGAACCGGAACCGTCGCGATCAATTCGAAACGCATGCTGGATTTCGCTGCCCCCTTTGGCGGTTTCCGCGAATCCGGCATCGGGCGGGAACTCGGTCCCGAGGGCATCGACAGCTATCTCGAAACAAGCACGATCCTGATACCGGAGGAAAGCCACGCATGACCGCGCGCAACCAAACGGGGTTCGGCATCGATGGCTGACAGGCTCGCTGGAAAGACGGCACTCGTCACCGGAGCGGGTTCCGGTCTTGGCGCAGCGATCGCTGCACGGTTCGCCTCGGAAGGCGCGCGCGTGATCCTCGGCGATATCGATGAAGCAAAAGCACGGGCGCAAGCGGAGCGTATCGGCGCCGATGCGGCGGCTTTCAGGCTCGACGTGACTGATCCGCAAAGCTGGCAATCGGTGATCCGCCATACGTCCGACACTCTCGGCGGCCTGAACGTCCTCGTGAACAACGCGGGCATATGCCTTCCCGGTTCGGTCGAGGACCTGAGCTATGACGCCTGGCGACAAACGCACAGCGTCGATTTGGACAGCGTCTTCCTTGGCACGAAAGCTGCGCTCCCCGTGATGACGAAGACTGCCAGCGTCAACGGCGGCGCGATCATTAATATCTCCTCGATTTCCGCGATGGTCGCGGCCGGAAACATGGCCGCCTACAACTCCGCCAAGGCGGCAGTCCGCCATCTTACCAAATCGATCGCGCTTCACTGCGCGAAACAGGGTTACGGTATCACCTGCAACTCGCTCCATCCGACGTTCGTCGATACGCCCCTGCTGGATGGCTTTTCGGGCGGGAAGTCCCGGGATGAAACGCTTGCCAAGCTCGCCCGGCAAATACCCGTCGGCCGGATTGGGGTGCCCGACGATGTGGCCTGGGCTGCAGTCTACCTAGCTTCTGACGAAGCTGCTTTCGTGACCGGTTCCGAATTGGCGATCGATGGTGGCTTGTCAGCGATGTAGTCGAGACAAGAACGAAGAACGAGGAGGGTTGTGTCCGTGATCGATACCGAACCGCATCTGGCTGCAATGCTGGAAGCCAGAAAGGCAAGGCGTGGCGAGTCGCCCTACATTCCGCAGGAAGACCACGCCATACAGGGTTTGCTGGAAACGTTCTTCGCCGACAGGGTGGAGGGAGCACGCATCAGCGGCATTTCGCGCATCGGAGGGGGGGCGTCAAAGGAACAGTTCGCTTTCACCCTCACCACACCCGATGGGGAAGCGATGCGCTATGTGCTGCGCATGGACCCGCTGGAGGCGATTACCGAAACCAGCCGCGAACGCGAGTTCGAAATTCTGAAGGCGTTCGAGGGTATCGTTCCGGTCCCGCGGCCGGTCTGGATGGATCCGGACGCAAAGGTTTTTCCGCGCCCGGCGATGATCATGGAGCTGGTGCGCGGTACGACGAAACCCAGCACCGTCGGCCTGTCGGTCACCGGCCTTGGCACGGTGCTGGGTGACCGGCTGCGTAAGCTCATCCGCCCGCAATATCTGGACATGCTGGCCAAGGTTCACAACTTTGACTGGAAAAATGCTGATCTTCCATCATTCGCCGCCCCTACCGACGATCCGAAGCAGGCCACGCGGTGGCTTATCAACTTCTGGAAGGAGCTTCTGGATCAGGACATCGTCGCACACGAGCCGGTGGTCCGGCTGGCGACGCAGTACCTGCAGGACAATATCCCGGATTGCGAGAAGCCGGCGCTCGTCCATGGGGACTTCCGCACCGGCAATTACCTGTTTGACGAGGAAACCGGAGAGATCACCGCGCTTCTCGACTGGGAGATGTGCTATATCGGCGATCCCCATGCCGATTTCGCATGGCTGCTTGCGCCGGTGTTCGGCACGAAGATCGACGGAGTGTTCCGTGCCAGCGACATTTTCGAAGGGGACGACGATTTCATCCAGGCCTACGAGGACGTCAGCGGCAACAGGATAGATCCGAAAAAACTCCATTATTTCAGGGTATTCAACTACTGGAAGAGCTACATCCTAGTATCGGTCCTGGGCATGCGCGCCGCCAAGGAACAGCATAACCACCAGGATGTGCTGCTTACCTTCCTTGCTGCCACCGGGCCGATGCATCTGGCCGAACTTGCCAACCTGCTTTCGATGGGAGAGCCCCAGTGACCCCTTCCGTACCAGATCGTCTCGCAAGCGCCGTGCGCGCCCTCACTTACGTTGTCATGCCCGCCTTGCCCAAGGAAGCCAGCCTTGCGCGGGAACAGGTGGAGCTTGTCATCGGCCATCTGCAGATCACACTGGCGCAGTATGCCCAGACTCCAGCGTTCGAAAATCAGGAAGCAGACGATTTCCGCGAATTGGCCAAGGCGGTCCTTTCACTGACGCAAGGCGGGGATGCCACCATGTCCGCCGCTTCAGATCTGCGCCAAACGCTGGACACAACCGCGGGGCTGCCCGCACTCGAACAAACCGCGGCCATACAAAGGGCGCTCGACGATCTGCTGGTGGCGCTACCTGAAGACGGGACACGGGAAGCCAAATCGGCTATCACCGCAAAGGTCTTGGAAGTGTCGGCACATCGAGCCGACCTCGACCGGCGATGGTTCTCGCTGATGGGATTCGACCCGGCAATTGCGGAAATCATGCAGGCCGAGGCATGATCCACGTCTTGCAGACCGCCGCATTCGGTTTGCGAACGCGATAGGCAGAGGACAACGGATGAGTACCCAGTACAATGTAGCTGGCCTGGCCAGGGCCGCAGAGGTTCCTGGTGCAATGGTGGATGAGGGCATTCTCGCGGGCGTCGTGACGCTCATCTGCAAGGACGGCGACGTTATCGACCTAGCGGTGTTGGGCAAGCGCGATCTGGCGCGCAATGCAACGATGACCCGCGATACCCTGTTCCGCGTCGCGTCGATGTCCAAGCCGATCGCCTCCACGGCGGTGATGATGCTGGTGGAGGATGGCACGCTGACACTCGATGCACCCGTTGCCCGCTGGCTTCCCGAGCTTGCCGACATGCAGGTGCTGCGTGAAGAAACCGGGCAACTGGACGATACGGTTCCGGCCGAGCGTGAGATCACGGTAGAGGATCTCCTGACTCACCGGGCAGGGTTCGTCTACGGATTCTCGGCCAGTGGCCCGATCATTCATGCCTACGAAAGGGAGCTTGGAAACATTCTCGAAACAACCGCCACGCCCGATGAGTGGCTGGCCGCGCTGGGCAGACTTCCCCTGGTTTTCCAGCCAGGCTCGCAGTTCCGCTACAGCTATGCCAGCGACGTGTTGGGGTGTCTTGTTGGACGCGCATCGGGCATGTCATTTCGCGATTTCCAGCGTGAACGCCTGCTCGATCCGCTTGGCATGTTCGACACCGACTTCTACGTCCCCGCCGAAAAGCAGAGTCGGATTGCTACGATCTACAGGCAGGAAGAGGGCAGCGGCAAACTGCTGCCCGTCCCGATCAAGGTGCCCGCTTCCCCTCCTGCCCTATGCGGCGGGGGCGGCGGCATGTTTTCCACGGCGGACGATTATCTCAGGTTCGCCCGCATGCTGCTCAATGGTGGCGAGCTGGACGGACGCCGAATCTTGCAGCGGGCGACTGTCGATCTGATGCACAGCAATCGGCTGACCGATGCCCAGCGCAAAGAGGATTTCCTGGGTCGCCGCGACTTCTGGACGAGCCAGGGCTTCGGACTGGGGCTGTCGATGATCACCGATCCGCAATCCCATGATCCCAACGGCGCCGGTTCGGAGGGATCGTTCGGCTGGCCGGGAGCCTTCGGAACATGGTGGCAGGCCGACCCGCGCATGAATATGATCCTGATCTATCTTACCCAATATTCTGCGCCGGTTGTTCCGCCGATTTCAGAAAGCGGCGAGCCTGAGGTCCACCCGGCGCGTGCAGCCATGCAGGAATGGCAAAGGTCCGTGTATCGGGTGCTGGGCTAGGCAGATAATCTCAGCGGAAACCGGACCAGCCTGACATCGCGTCATACAAACACCGGTGGGGCTTGACGGTTTTTGGCACGGTGTCGAATTGGAGTACCCGATGTATAACAGGAGCGGAGCATGAAAGCAGTCGTCCGGCGCAACAGGCAGTTGCATCTCGAAGAAGTGCCCGAACCCGTTCCGGGTGAGGGACAAGTGATCACGCGGAACCTGAGTTGCGGGATATGCGGTTCCGATCTTCACGCGTTGCATGGCATGGAAGAGATGGCGGCCGTCGGCAAGCCGGGCCTCAAGGTGCCCGAAATCCAGGGCATCATCTTCGGCCATGAGTTCTGCGGCGAGATCCTGGATCATGGACCTGGAACGGAAAAGCGGTTGAAGGCAGGCACGCGCATCGTCGCGCCGGGCTATGTCGATACGGCCATCGGCTTTCAGACCGCAGGCTTTTCAACCGTGGTCCCCGGCGGTTTCGCCGAACAGATGATCCTCACCGAAAGACTGCTGCTGCCCGTCCCAAATGGCCTGAGCGCCATGCACGCCGCCATGACTGAACCGTTCGCGGTGGGTGAACATGCAGTGGCGGAATCGGATGCTGGACCGGATACAATCAACATGGTCATC
>CAZRVW010000025.1:0-20369 GCA_964603645.1 uncultured Novosphingobium sp.
CATATTCGGCGCGAAACAGATCCGGGCCGTGGTTGTGCTTGACCCCCTTGGGAAGCGCCATCGAGCCAGACGTGTAAATCTCGATCATCTGGTCGGCGGAATGGACCTCTGATTCGACTTCGCGCAGTATGCTTTCGTCCACCTTGTCGGCGTCGGCAATGATGTCGCCAAGCTCGCCGAACGATGCGGGCAGCCCTTCGCCGGTCGAGAAAATCTGACGCAGGTACGGTGTCTGGGGAAGGAACAGCGGACCCGGTCCGGCATCGGCCAGACCGTCAATCGCCTCGCACAGCCGCTCCACATAGTCGCGCCCGAGGAACTCGCGCTGGACGATCAGCGTGCCGATATCGCACTGGCGCAGCACCCGGATCAGCTCGTTGCCCTTGATCAGGGTAGAGAGCGGAATGGCGATCGCGCCAATCCGCGCCAGCGCAGACATGACGACGACGAAAGACGGACTGTTGCCGTAGATGAAGCCAACGCGCGTGCCCTTGCCGATGCCGCGTGCCAGCAAACCACGCGCCAGCGTCGCCGAGCGCTCGTCCATCTCGCGGAATGTCAGCGAGGCTTCGGGGCCTTCGCCATCCTCAAGCCTGCCGAACAGCTCGTCGCCGAACTTCGCGGCGGCGGACCGGATGAATTGTGGGAAAGTGGTTGCCTGCCTTGGATCTTCCGGCACGGCGGGGCCTTTGGTCACGATTATCTCTCTCCCGATATGCTTTGGCTCGTCACCCTATCTGCCCGGAACCGGCACCCGCGCACAAGAGCACAATCGCGGTGGCATATTTCAATAGGTTGGGGGACTCAATCGATCCCTAGCCGCGCGCGGATGGCCTCCGGGTCCATGAGCGGATCCTGACCGCGCATCCGGCCCATGCGAATCGACATGAGCGTGGTCTTGAGCGCCATGAAATCCTCGTACCATTCGAGGTCATCGACCGACTGGCCGGTGATGCTCTGCCACAGATCGATGGTGTCCTGCCGGGTGCCCATGCCTTCGAGGTGTTTGCCGAGGAAACCGCTCGCGCCGTGCATCTGCTCGCCGAGCACGATCCACCAGGCAAGATCGTTGAGGCTGCCACCGATCGAGGGTTGTTCCCAGTCCATCACCGCGATGAGGTCGCAATTTTCGTCGAACATCATGTTGCCGATGCGGCAATCGCCCCAGACCAGGCCCGGAGTCGACGTGCTGGGCATGGTCGATTCGAGCTTGGCTTCGGCTTCCTTCAGGACAGGAATTTCGCCGTCGGCATTGACCCAGTTGACGTAGCGCGTCCACTTTTCCCATTCCTGGGCGAGGCCCTGCTCGGCACCGGGTGGCCCCTTGAGGAATTGCAGCCGTTCGACCGGCATGGTGTGCAGCCGAGCCATGGCCTCGACACCCTGCTTCCAGGCCTTGTGGCGCTGCTCGGGCGTGGATTCGGCGAACCAGCCAGACATCGAATAGGGCGGTATGCTGACGGTGACGCGGCCCTTCTTCTTTTCCATGACGTAAAACTTGCCGCCAAGGATCGATTCGTCGTCTTCCTTCCACCAGACCTTGGCGACCGGAATGCGTCCATCCTCGTGGAACAGCTGCATGACTTCGATCTGCTGGTCCCACAGGTCGTAGGGAAACATGATGAAGCTGACCGGCTTGAAGCGCACGACAAAGCCCTGGTCGATGCGCTCGCCGCCCTCGCTCCAGTGCGCGTCGAAAAGGATCGTCTCGTGCGACTGGCCCGCGCCGCGCGGATATTCGAGATTGTCGATTACGATGTCGCGCGCATCGGGCATGCGGCCCTGCATCCAGTCGGCCAGATCCTTGCTCAGATCGTCAAGGTCGCGCGTCGATGGCGCAACGATTACATCAGACATTGCCTGCTCCCGGCTCTCATATTATTCGAAATTGCGAACAACTTTTCACTATCGCGATACTAGTGGGGCGCGGCGCGAGGGTCAAGCCGCACGGCCTTCGCCCGCAATGAAATTGGAAACGCGCGCGCAGGCTTCGCGGAGCTTTGCTCCGGCATAGCGCGCCCGTTCTGCCGGTACTGATGCAAAGAATCCGGTCAGGCCAAGCGCGAAACTGACCCGGCCCTTGTCATCCAGCACCGGGGCCATGATTCCGGCAATGGCATAGGGTCGTTCCTCGGAGAGGCTCGTCAGGACCCTTATCGGCAACTGAGCGACCGACGTAGCGAGATCGGCATCGTAGCCTGAAGCGTCCATCGTGAAATCGGCCTTGCGCTCGACCACGAGGTAGCCATTCTCGCGAACCGACGCTGCCGCGCTGAGAAACAGTTCTTTCTGCGCGTCGCCCGGCACGAAATCGGTGCTCTTCAGCCAGTTGTCGAGGCCCCTTTCGGCATCGGGGAAGAACACCGGCGCCAGCGCCTCGTGCAGCTTGAAACTGGCGCCGAGCGGCACGGGATAGCCCACGTGTGTGGCCGATGCCGCGCGGTCGCGCAGGCGCACAACCGAATCGTCGAGGAAATACGCACCGCAAAGCACGTCGAATTCGTCCGCCAGCTTGCGCATTTCTGGCTGTGCAACCTGCAGCGGCGAGAAATGCTGCGCCGCCGTGCGACCTATAGCGGCGAGCGCCGGGCCAAGCACATATGTCTTGTCGCTGGTGCGATAGAGATAGCCGACGTCGACCAGGCCGGTCAGCAGCGCATGACAGGTCGCACGGCTGAGCTTGAGCGTGCGTACGAGATCTGTCAGCGCGAACGCCTGTCCGGGATGATCGGCAATGAAATTGACGATGGCCGCGACGCGCTTGACGCCCGGTGAGGATTTCGACATGCCCTGTTTGATTTCCGATTTTTCGCTATTTCGAATTTGGGTTCGTAATCACCGCTCCGGCAAGCGTCAATAGCCGCCAGCCCGGATTGTCAGCTTTCGGCAAATTCGAACGGCGCCAGCGACCTGCGATATTCGTCCGACAGGACATCCCTGCCGATCGGCGGTAGCGCGCGCGCATGACATTCAGCGCGATTGCAGAGCCGGCAGGTCACGCCGATAGGCGTCGTTCCTCCCGCCGCATCGTCCGCGTAGATCAGCGCGGGCGCGTGTTCGGCCGCACAGGCCAGGGCAATCGACCGCACGACTCTTAGCGCGCCATGGCTCCCGCCGCCCGCCACGACCGTTCGGGCAACGGAGAAGAAGCGCTGGCCGTCGGGCAGTTCAAGCCACTGGGTGACGATTTCGCCAGGCCTGCGGAATACTGAATGAACCGTCCAGAGCGGGCAGCCGCCGCCATGGGCGGCGAAGGGAAAATCCTGCGCCGTCGAGCCGCTTGGACACATTGCCCGCCTCATCGACCCGGATGAAGAAGAACGGCACTCTCGTATCGCGGGGGCGTTGCAGCGTGGTCAGGCGATGGGCCACCTGTTCGAAGCTCGCGCCGAACTGGCGCGACAGCGCTTCGATATCGTACCGCCGCGCCTCGACCGCACGGGCAAATTCTCCGTAGGGCATCAGCAGCGCCGCCGCGCCGTAAGCAGCAAGCGCACGCCGCACGAGGGCCTCGGTGGTAGCATCGCCGAAGTCCTGCGCCCGCACGATCCGCGACACTTCGCCGCGTAGCGCGGTATGCGCGATGTGGACCGCCATCTGATAGTTCCGGCTCGCAGTGTCCAGCGTATCGGCCAGCAGCAATTGCTGGTTGTGGCGGTCGAAGCGACGCAGCAAATCGCCTATCACGTCCGGCGGGAGAATACGGACCCGCACCCCCTGCTTGCCGATCCAGCCACGCAGGCCGCCCTGCGCCTCGATTTCACCCGAGAGCGCCTCGGCGCGGCTATCCAGGTCGTGAAAATAGTTTCGCTGGCTGGCGAGAAACGCGCGTGCCGCATCAATCTGGTCGCCGCCATGCCCCTCCGCGCCACTCACCTGCTGACGTGCGAGCGCCTCCTGCTCGCGGGTGAAGGCCCCGTGCAGCCGCAGCAACGCTTCCGACACGCCGGGGAAATTGGTAGCGAGATCGGCGACTTCGAGCGCAGGCAGATCGATGTCGGCAAAGATCGGATCGCGCAGCACGTCCGATATCCGGCGGGCATAGTCCGCGCCGTCTTCGCTCGCGAGTTCGGTGACATCGAGGCCGTAGGTGCGCGCCAGCCGCACCAGCATGTCGGCGGTCAGCGGACGCTGGTTGCGTTCGAGCAGGGCGACATAGCTTGGCGAGATCGAGAGATCGTCTGCCAACGACTGCTGTGTGAGGCCCAGCTCGCGGCGCAAACGGCGCAACCGGGGCCCGATGAAGAGGGGTCTTGTCTCAGCCATACAAAAATTCCATGTCATATTTTGACATCCTTACAAAGAACATTTGTAATGTTTGACAGGATGACTCTGCAGACGGTTTCCATGGCGCCGAAATTCCCTAGGCGGCGCGCATCCAGTCACCGTCACATCGGGGAATTCGCAAGTGACCTACCAGCAGACAATCACCGACGCCGGCAGCACCATCTCGGCCAACGCAAAGACCTGGGACGGCATCAGCGCCGAAAACGTCGCACGCATGCGGCTCCAGAACCGCTTCCAGAGCGGCCTCGACATCGCGCGTTACACCGCCAAGATCATGCGCGCCGATATGGACGCCTATGACAAGGACCCGGCGAACTACACCCAGTCGCTCGGCTGCTGGCACGGCTTCATCGGCCAGCAGAAGATGATCTCCATCAAGAAGCATTTCGGTACCACCAAGGGCCGGTATCTCTACCTCTCGGGCTGGATGGTCGCGGCGCTGCGCAGCGAATTCGGACCGCTGCCCGACCAATCGATGCACGAGAAGACTTCGGTGCCCGCGCTGGTCGAGGAGCTCTATACCTTCCTGCGCCAGGCCGATGCGCGCGAGCTGGGCATGTTGTTCCGCGATCTCGACAAGGCCCGCGAAGCCGGTGACGAGGTCGAGACCAAGCGCCTCGAAAAGGAGATCGACGGCTACGAGACCCACATCGTCCCGATCATCGCCGATATCGACGCCGGTTTCGGCAATGCCGAAGCGACTTACCTGCTCGCCAAGAAGTTCATCGAAGCGGGCGCCTGCTGCATCCAGATCGAGAACCAGGTTTCGGATGAAAAGCAGTGCGGCCACCAGGACGGCAAGGTCACGGTGCCGCACGAGGACTTCCTCGCGAAGATCCGCGCGGTGCGTTACGCCTTCATGGAGCTGGGCATCGACGACGGCATTATAGTCGCGCGCACCGATTCGCTCGGTGCGGGCCTCACCAAGCAGATCGCCTTCAGCCGCGAGCCGGGCGATCTGGGTGACCAGTACAACTCCTTCCTCGATTGCGAAGAAGTCAATCCCGCCGATCTCGGCCACAGCGACGTCCTGATCAGCCGGGACGGCAGGCTGATGCGTCCCAAGCGCCTGCCCTCGAACCTGTACCAGTTCCGTTCGGGCACCGGCGAGGACCGCTGCGTGATGGACTGCATTGCCTCGCTCCAGCATGGCGCCGATCTGCTGTGGATCGAGACAGAAAAGCCGCACATCGGCCAGATCGGCGGCATGGTTTCGCGCATCCGCGAGGTCATCCCCAACGCCAAGCTGGTCTACAACAATTCGCCGAGCTTCAACTGGACGCTGAATTTCCGCCAGCAGGTCTACGATGCCTGGGAAGCGGAAGGCCGCGACGTGTTCGGCTATGACCGCGACAAGCTGATGAGCATCGATTACGACGACACCGATCTTGCTTTGGAAGCCGACGAGCGCATTCGCACCTTCCAGAAGGATGCCGCGCGCGAGGCCGGAATCTTCCACCACCTCATCACCTTGCCGACCTATCACACCGCCGCGCTCTCGACCGACGATCTGGCGCGTCAGTATTTCGGCGACCTCGGCATGCTCGGCTATGTCGCCACGGTGCAGCGCGCCGAGATCCGGCAGGGAATCGCGTGCGTCAAGCACCAGAATATGGCAGGCTCCGACATCGGCGACGACCACAAGGAATACTTTGCCGGCGAAGCCGCCCTCAAGGCGGGCGGCGAGCACAACACCATGAACCAGTTCGCAGCGGCCTGACCGCCGCGTCCTGAAGACAACGGAGTCAAGCCATGTCCAATCCGACACGTTCTTTTTCGGTGTTCTCCGAAGAGGACTTCAAGCTGCTCAAAGAGGCGGTGCGGCACTGGATCCAGACCAACGAGGAAAGCGAGCTGACCTCTAAGTATGCAAACCTCTATCACCGGCTGGGCAGGGCTGCAGGGACTCCCTGACTCCTGATCCACCGGCACCCCATTGCCCGCCGTCCTTCCCCCAAAGGCGGCGGGTAACAGGAGACGCTCCATGACTGAACCGAGAGTTTCCCGCGCCGTGCTGGCCACCGAGGATTTCAAACTGCTCCAGGAAGCCGTGCGCTACTACATCGAGAATCATCAGAACGATCCGATTTCGTCGAAATACTCGGCGCTCTACCACCGTCTCGGCAGCGCGGTCGGACGCCGCTGATCCCAAACGCGCGCATGGACAGCGCGCCGCCGCGTACGTAGTCTGTCCCCGAAGGAGAGGGAC
The DNA here is from genome assembly GCA_964603645.1 of uncultured Novosphingobium sp. Lineage (GTDB taxonomy): Bacteria > Pseudomonadota > Alphaproteobacteria > Sphingomonadales > Sphingomonadaceae > Novosphingobium. Next base: position 6,497 of record CAZRVW010000025.1, read on the forward strand.
AGGCGATGGGCACGACAGAACAGCGCAAGACAGTGTGCCGGTCCTGCTGGGCCGGATGCGGCGTGATCGTCGATGTCGAACAGGGCAAACATGTCACCGGAGTCCGGCCTGATCCCGATCATCCGCGTTCGCGTGGCTACATGTGTCCCAAGGGCGTGGCCCTGCCGTGGACGGTTAATCGCCCAGACCGCCTGAACCACCCCGTCGTGAACGGCCGGCAGGTCGGCTGGCAGGAGGCGCTGGACGATCTGGGCGAGCGTTTCGCCGCGCTGATCGCCGAACATGGCCCCGATTCGGTGGGCATCTGCGTCGGCAGCGGCACCGACTCGCTGGGCATGCGGGCGGCGGGACGCCTCCGCATGGGGCTCGGCACCGGACAGTTCTACACACCGATGACGGTCGACATCGCGCCAGCCGTCAAGGCCGCCGAACTGGTCACCGGCTTCGGCATCGAGATGTTCCCGAAATGGGTGCCCGAAGACGAAGATGTTCGCCTGCTGATCATCTGCGGCTCGAACCCGATGGTCAGTCACGGCTATGTCGGGACCGGCGGCTTCACTGACGGACCGCGCACGTTCAAGGAATTCCAGGCGCGCGGCGGCAAGGTCTGGACGATAGACCCGGTGCGCACCCGCACCGCCGACCTGTCCGACGAGCATCTGGCCGCGCTGCCGGGCCGCGATCCGCTGGTGCTGGCCTGGCTGGTGCGGCAGGCGCTCGACAGCCTCTCAGCGGACAGCCCCGTGCACGCCTTCACTAGGCCCGGCGATCTGGCCGCGCTGCGCGAGGCGCTTGCCGACTTCGATCTCGAAACCGTGGCGCGGGCAGCGGGCGTCGCGACCGGCGAGCTCGAACGCCTGTGGAACGACATCGCCCAGGCTGGGCGCATCGCATTCCCGACAGGATCGGGCATCACCTTCGGCCCGCATGCCCTCGTCACCGAATTGCTGCGCTGGGCGCTGCTTGTGCTCACCGATTCGCTTGAGAAGCCGGGCGGCATGTGGTTCGATCCCGGCTGGTTCAACATGTTCGAGACGCGCGAGGAATGGTCCCCCGCGCCCGAACAAGGGCGGGACTATCCACGCCCCGTCTCCCGCCCCGAAATGCAGCGCATCGCCGGTGATATTCCCGAAGCGCTGATGGCCGACGAGATCGAAAACGGCCCACTGCGTGGCCTGCTGCTGGTCGGCGCTAGCCCCCTGACCGCCGTGCCCGATCCCGACCGGCTCGAGCGCGCTCTGGCAAGTCTCGATGTGCTTGCCGTGGGAGACATTATCCCGACGCAGCTCACCGAAATGGCGAGCCATGTCTTCCCCCTCACCAACCAGCTCGAGCGAGTCGATCTGTGGACCGTCAACGAGGTGATCGGCCCGGCCTATCCGCAATTGCTGCGTCCGGTGGTCGAATCGCCCTACGCGCGCAGGTCGTCGGTCCACCTGTTCGGACAGATGGCAAAGCGGCTCGGCGCGAGTCCCATGGTCACAGGCGCACTCGATCCCGACCTCGCCGGCGACGAGCAGGTGCTCGAGAGCTGGATGGGTGGCGCGCGACACCCGATCGAGGAACTGCGCGCGGCCATGCCCTATGGCATCGCTTACGATCGCATGGTGCCCTGGGCGCTCGACCGCGCCGTGCCCGAAGGCAAATGGCGGATTGCGCCGGCTGTGCTGCTGCGGCGCCTGCCGACATTGCTCGCGGACTTGCGCGAAGCGGGAAGCGACTATCCCTTGCTGCTCACCTGCGGCCGCCAGATCAGGCGGGTCAACTCGATGGAAAACGCGCGTCGGCCGCGCGACGGCGAAGCCCCGGACCTGCGCATAACCGCTGGCGATGCGGCGCGGCTGCGCATTGTGGCGGGCGACAGGGTGCGCGTGCAAAGCGCCAATGGCGAGCTGTCGGCTCGCGCCGCCATCGACGATCGCCTCCGGCCCGGCGTGGTGTCACTCCCGCATGGCTGGCATGAAGCCAACACCGGCCACCTGACCGATGCTGCGCGGATCGATCCCGAGACCGGCCAGCCGCAAATGACGGCGGTCCCTGTCGCGGTCGAGCCGGTCGCAGAGCAGGCCCGCAACAGGGCCGCATGACCGCGATCGCCACGCTAACGATGAACCCGGCGATCGACCTCAGTTACGAGGTCGACAGGATCGCGCCGACGAAGAAGCTGCGCACCCGCGCCGAGCGCCTGTTTCCGGCTGGCGGGGGCATCAATGTCGCGCGAGTTCTGGCTCGGTTGGGCAGCGAACCGCATTGTCTCTATCTCGCCGGAGGCATAAGCGGGCCGACCTTCGAGGCGCTGCTGGCAGATTACGGTCTTGCCGCGACCCGGATCGCAATTGACGGCTCGACCCGTATCGCCACGACGGTCTACGAGAACGAAACTGGCGAGGAGTACCGCTTCACCCCGCCCGGTCCGCACGTAGCCGAGCCGGAATGGCGCGCCTGCCTTGAGGCCCTTGGCGGTGTCGAATGCGATTGGCTGGTAGCCAGCGGCTCTTTACCGCGAGGCGTGCCAGACGATTTCTATGCGCAGCTTGCAATTCAGGCCGGGCAATGCGGCACCCGAGTGGTGCTCGATTGCTCAGGCGAGCCGCTGCGTGCCGCAATCGCAAGCGGGAAGCTCTGCATGGCCAAGCCAAATCAGGCAGAGTTCGAATTCCTCTGCGGCCGCAGCTTTACCTCGCCCGAAGCGATCGGCGAGGCGGCATGCGAGATGGTTCGCGACAACGGCCTTCACGCGCTGGTCGTCTCTCTCGGCAGCGAGGGCGCGGTGCTGGCTACGGCAGACAATCATCGGTTCTGCCCGGCAATCGAGCTCGAAGCGAAAAGCGCGGTCGGCGCGGGCGACAGCTTCACCGCCGGCATGGTGCACGCTCTGGCGCAAGGGCAGGCGATGGATGCCGCGCTCCGGCTGGGCATGGCCGCTGGATCGGCCGCGATCCTGACCCCCGGCACCGGTCTCGCCCTGCGCGAAGACATCGAGCGATTGTTCGCGCATTACGAATCGTGCTGAGTCGCCGTGGCGATTTTGGTTGCGGCGGCCTTGACCTGTGCTGCGCCTGCCGTGATTGAGCACCATCTTTTGCCCGCACGGAGCCGCCAAGAATGCCCAAAATCGTTTATGTCGCCCACGATGGAGCGCGCACCGAAATCGATGTGGCCGAGGGCGAAAACGTGATGCACGGCGCGCTCTACAACGGCGTGGAGGGCATCGTCGGCGAATGCGGCGGCGCGCTCGCCTGCGCGACCTGCCATTGCTATATCGACGAGGCGTGGACCGACAAGGTTGGCGGACCGGCCTCGCAGGCCGAACTGGACATGCTCGAGAACACCGCCGCCGACGTGAAGCCCAACAGCCGCCTGACCTGCCAGATCGCGGTCACGCCCGAGCTTGACGGGTTGATCGTCCACATGCCCGAAGCCCAGTATTGAGGATCCCAGCCATGGCCACCACTGCTGAACCCGAGGTTCCCGACCACGTTCCGCCGGAACTCGTCCGCAAGGTCGATCTTGTGATTGGCGAGGATTTTCTCAGGGACCCCTATGGTTTCCTGTCTTCGATGCACGATAGCCTGCCGCGCCTGTTCTGGAACACCGGCGCGGTGCCAAACAATGGCTGGGTCACGATCAGCCAGCCAACTGCCTTCAAGGCGCTGCGCGACCCGGACCATTTCGATGTCCCACCGCTGTTCATCTTCCCGCGCGACGAGGACAACTGGTTCCGGATGATCCCGCTGGAAATCACAGCGCCCGATCACCGCAAGTTTCGCAACATCCTCGACCCGATGCTCAGCCCGCGCGGCGTCCTGGCGCTGGAAGATGACATCCGCGCGCTGGCCAACCAGCTGATCGACAATTTCGTCGACAAGGGTGAGTGCGAATTCACGACCGACTTCGCGCGCCCACTGCCGGTCATGGTGTTCCTCAATTTCATGGGCCTGCCGGTCGAGAAGCTCGACCAGTTCGTCGAATGGGTCGTGTCGCTGATCCAGTTCGCCGATTTCGGCCGCGCCAAGGAGATCATGGAAGAGATCGAGGCCTACCTCACGACCGTCATCGAGGAGAAACGCGCCAATCCCGACGACAAGGCGATCAGCCGCATCGTCCACGCCACGTTCGACGGCGAGCCGATGACCGAGCGCGACGTGATGGGCTTCACCTTCTTCCTGTTCATCGCCGGGATCGACACGGTCTATGCCGCGCTCAACAATTCATGGCTGTGGATGGCGCGCAACCCGGAGCGGGTGAAGGAACTCGTCGCCGATCCCGACAACCGCCACCGACAGACCGAGGAGCTGCTGCGCGCCTTCGCACCGACCTTCTCGGGCCGCTACCTGACGCAGGACCTGGAGCTCGACGGGGTGACCCTGAAGAAGGGCGACAGCTTCACCAGCTTCCTGCCCGCCTGCAATTACGACCCGGAGGTCTGGGACAACCCGAAGGAGATTGATTTCACGCGCGTGAAGAAGCCGATCCTGACCTTCACCGGCGGTATCCATTCCTGCATGGGCGGGCATCTGGCGCGGCTGGAATTCAGGATAGGCCTCAACGAATGGCTGAAGCGGATTCCCGAATTCAGCCTCAAGCCGGGCGCCGAGATCAAGTATATCCCGAGCGGGGTGGTCGGCCCCGAAAGCGTGCCGCTGGTCTGGTAGGACCATGGATACGACCGACGCTGTCGTCGTGGGCGCGGGCGTTGTCGGGCTGGCGATTGCCCGTGCTCTGGCCAAGGCGGGGCGATCGGTCGTCATCCTCGAAAGGGAAGCCACGTTCGGCACCGGCATTTCCTCGCGCAGCAGCGAGGTCATCCATGCCGGGCTGCACTATCCGGCAGGCTCGCTGAAAGAGCGGCTGTGCATCGCGGGCAAGCGGAAGCTCTACGACTATTGCACAAGCCGCAAGGTGCCCCACTGTCAGCTCGGCAAGCTGACCATCGCCGCGACGGCAGATGAAATTGCGAGGCTCGAAGCCATCGCGGCCCATGCCGAGCGCGCGGGCGCGGACGATGGGCTGGCGTTGCTCGACGGCGGAGAGGCCAAGGCGCTCGAAACCAAGGTCGACTGCACCATGGCGCTGCTCACACCGTCGAGCGGGATCGTCGATTCGCACGCTCTGATGCTTTCGTTGCTGGGCGAGGCGGAGGATCACGGCGCCATGCTGGCGCGCGAGACGCCGGTGACCGGCATCACGCGGCGGGGCGACCTGTGGCGCGTCGAATGCGGCGACATGGCTGTTGGCTGCTCACTGCTGGTCAATTCCGCCGGACTTGACGCGCAATCCGTGGCGAGCCTGATAGAGGGACACGATCCGGCACTGATCCCGCCGCTCCATCTCGCCAAGGGCAGCTATTTCGCCGTTTCCGGCAAGGTGCCGTTCTCGCGCCTCATCTACCCGCTGCCGATTACCGGCGGCCTCGGCGTCCACCTCACGCTCGACATGGGCGGGCAGGCCCGGTTCGGCCCCGATGTCGAATGGGCGAGCGAGCGCGACTATGCCGTCGATCCGGCGCGGCGCGAGGAGTTCGCGGCTGCCGCAAAACGCATCTGGCCCGACCTCGAAGCCGAGCGGCTGGCGCCGGCCTATGCCGGGATCAGGCCCAACATTGGCGGGCCGAACGCGCCGCAGATGGCAGATTTCCGCATCGACGGGCCCGACAAGCATGGTCTGCCGGGACTTGTAAACCTGTTCGGAATCGATTCGCCGGGGCTGACCTCAAGCCTCGCGATCGGCGACAATGTCGCGGCAGTTCTGGCCTAGTTCCACGCCGGCAGGGCCAGCAGTTCCAGCAGAACCTTGTTGAACCCCTCGGGCCGCTCATACATCGCCCAATGCCCGGCCCCTTCGACAACGCGGAATTCGAGCTGGGGATGCCGAGAGCGGATCGCTGACTCCTGCACTCCCGGATCGAAGTGCATCCGATCAAGCTCGCCCCAGATTGCGGCGAGCGGCACCTTCACCTGCGGCAATATCTTGAGCAGCTTGTCGGGCACGACCAGTTCGCCGCTGTCCATTCGGGCCTTCTTGCCGTCGTGGACCAATTGCCAGATCGCCACTTCGTCCACGCTTTCGGGGGCGTGGAGCATCATGCCGTTGAGATTGCGCTTCAGCCGGTCGATCAGGGCATCGCCTGTGAGGCCGCGAATCGAACTGAGGTCGTACTCGCCAAGCGGTGTGTGGAGACCTCCGGTATCGACCAGCACCAGCCGCTTCACCGCTTGCGGTTCGTAAGCTGCGGTATGGGCAAAGCACACGCCGCCCGCCGAAAAGCCAACGTGATCGACGGCCACGCCCTCGCCGACGATCTCGGCGACACCGGTCGCCACGGCGCGGGAAATGGCATGGTGATCGTGACTGTCGGGAATGGCGCTCTCGCCATGACCGGGCATGTCGCAGACCATCAGCATGCGATGCTGCGACAGCTCGGGGATGTTGCGGATCCAGTGTGTCCAGGCCCCGCCGGCGCCGTGGGAGAGCACCAGCGGCTCGCCCTCGCCCCAGATGCGCCAGACCATCGTGCCTTCGCCGCACGGCGTTTCCACCCGCCGCGCCTGCGCATCCATTTCGATTACTTCATCAGGAATCTTTGCGGCAATGTCCGCTGGCCCGAATGTCATTTTCGCCTGCCGCTCCCTATGCAACATCTTCGTGGTCGCATTGACCTTGCGCGCCATTTAGGCAAATCGCCCCTCTGTCAATCACCTGACCCGAGAGACCATGTCCGAGCCCGCCCCCGCCTATCCGCAATTCCCGCCCGGTTTCTGGCGGCGGATCGTGCTCCATCCCGGCGAAGGCTGGATAGGTGGTGCGGTCGAGGACGACATGCACCATTTCCGCCTGCGCTTCGATCATGAGGATGGCGTGATCGTCGCGGCCCGCTCCAGCGCCGTGCGCCATCCCTGGACCGGTTGCGGCGGTGCACCCGACCATATCGTGGCGCGGCTGACCGGGGATACGCTTGCCGAAGTGGCCCGCCGCGATCCGAAAGAGCACTGCACCCACCTGTTCGACCTCGCGGTGCTGATGGCGGCGCACGCCGGGGATTCAGCACCCACCATATTGGACATGCGGGTCGCCGATGCTGTCCAGGGGCGCACCACGGCAACGCTCCACTGCAATGGCGCGGAGCGGCTGCGCCTGAACATCGATGGTTCGGTCATAGACGCGCCCGAGCCTTATGCCGGGCTCGATCTCAAGCAGGTTTCGCGGTGGAAAAACGATCTCGATCCCGAGACCGCCGAGCTGATGGTGATTCTGCGTCGCGCCGTCTATGTCTCAAGCGCACGGCAATACATCGGAAGAATGCCTGCCGGGATGGAAGGAACCCAGTCGCCGCTCGCCGAGCACGCGCCCTGCTTCAATTACCGCTCACCGGTCATCGAAGAGACGCGCTCGCTCTATGAGATGCAGGATTTTTCGGAAAGCGGGCTTGGACCGCTGGAGGACCTCGATCCCAAACGCGATTTCGCCGCGCTTGGCTGACCGGTGAACTCCACACCCACTGCCGACCCCGGAAACCTGTCGCGCCTCGTCTGGTCGATCGCGCTGCCCGCAATGCTGACCAACATGGCCACCGCGCTGTTTGGCCTCGCCGACATGTGGGTGATCGGGCGGCTGGGCCAGGCTTCGGCCCAAGGCGCGGTCGAGCTTGGCGCGAAATTCATGATGGCGCTGGTGGTGTTCAACTTCCTGCGCACCGGCACCATCGCGCTGACCGCGCAAGCCGCAGGACGCGGCCACAAGGAGGAACAGGCGGCCTCGCTCACCCGCTCGCTCGCCGTCGCATTGGTCATCGGGCTGGCACTGCTTGCAGCAAGGCCATGGGCGATTGGCTGGGGCCTCGCCGCACTCGAAGCGCAGGGCGAGGTCGCGCGCCATGCCGCCGACTATGTGGGAATACGCTATTGGGCAGCGCCTGCCTGGCTGGCCAGTGCGGTGCTGACCGGCTGGCTGATCGGCCAGCGCCATGTCAGGATGGTGCTCGCAGTCGAGATTATGGCCAATGTGGTCCACATCGGGCTCGATGTGCTGTTCGTGCTTGGCCTCGGCTGGGGCGTATCCGGCGTGGCGCTGGCGACGGTCAGCTCCGAGGGGCTCAAGCTGGTCCTGCTGGTGCTTGCGGTGCGCCGCGTGCCTGCCTCGCGGCTCGCTCTAGAGAGCCTTCGCCACGCCGCGACATGGGAGCGGCCCGCGCTCGCCCGCCTGTTTGCGATGAACCGTGACCTGTTCCTGCGCACCGTGCTGCTGACCGGCGCAATCATGCTGTTCGCCCGCGCGGGCGCACAGCAGGGCCCGGTGGTGCTGGCCGCCAATGGCGTGCTTTTCCAGCTGTTCATGCTCTCGACCCTGCTGCTCGATGGCTTCGAGAGTTCGAGCCAGGTGTTGTGCGGCGAAGCGCGCGGGGCGAACGAGCGCGAACGGTTCGTGCAGGTCGTGCGAGTAACGCTGCTGTGGGGGCTGGCAACAGGCGTGGCGATCAGCCTGATCTATGCTACAGCGGGCAAACCTTTCGCCGCCAGCTTCAGCACCGATCCATCGGTGGTCTGGGCAACCGGTGACTACCTGTGGTGGGTCGTGCTCCTGCCGGTGCTCGGCGTCGTTTCCTTCGTACTCGATGGCGTGTTCGTCGGCGCCGGCTGGACGCGGGCCATGCTGCTGACCATGGCGCTGACAATGGCGATCTATTGCGCGATGATCTTCCTGCCCGCAGTCCTTGCCAACGACGCATTGTGGCTCGCCTTCAGCGTTTTTTTCGTGGTGCGCGCGGCGGGGCAACTGGCGGTGATGCCGCGCCTGATCCGGTCGAGCTTCAGCTCTTCCTCAAGACGACCGTAAGGTTGTTGGCGGGCATCTCGACCACGCGCGACAAGGCAAGTCCTTCACTTGCCGCGCAATCGGCAACCGCCTCCAACTCGCGCAAGCCCCAGCGCGGATCGCGCGCCTTCAGGCTTTCGTCGAAAGCCGCATTGCTGGGTTCGAGCGCGTGTCCGGCGCGGCGATAAGGCCCGTAAAGGATCAGAGGCGCGCCTTGCAGCAACAGGCGGCCAGCCCCGCGCATCAGGCCCTCGGTCGCCTGCCACGGGCTGATGTGCACCATGTTGATGCAGACCATGGCGTCGGCGCTGGAAAGCGGCCAGTCCTTGCTGGCAGCGCCCAGTTCGACCGGTGCAAGAAGGTTCGGCGACCCCTGCGCCTCGCGCCACGCCGCGATGGACGCCAGCGCTGCGGGCGAAGGGTCGCTCGGCTGCCATGTTAGATCGGGAAGCGCTCGCGAGAAATGCACCGCATGTTCGCCCGTGCCGCTCGCCACTTCGAGCACGAGGCCCTGTTCGGGCAATTCCTCACGCAGCACCGCCAGAATAGGATCGCGGTTTCGCGCCGTCGCGGGCGCGTGCTGACGCGCGTCGCTGGTCATAGTAGCAGGTCCTGAAGCTTGGCCCACGCCTTGATCGAGCGCGCACCTGCCGCGCGTTTTTGCAGGGCGCGGTAGCTAGCCAGCACCTCGCGTCCCGTGGCAGTCACCCTTGCCCCGGCCCGCGCCCGGCCGCCCGGCGCGGTTTCGACCAGCGGCTCGGCCCAGCAGTGGTTCATCGTATCGACCAGCATCCAGGCGCGGCGATAGCTCATGCCCACGGCCCGCGCTGCGCCCGAGATCGAACCTGCCTCTTCGATCGCTTCGAGCAGCATGGCCTTGCCGGGCCCCATGGCGACCTGGTCATCACGATAGATCTGCAGCTTGATCTTCAGTTCGGGCGGGCTTTCGGACATCGCTTCAAACTCTGGCCTTCGCCGCATCGAGCCAGTGCTGCGCTGTCTGCGCGATGAGCTCGCTGTGGGGATTGCCGTTGCCCGCCTCGCGCATCAGCGCGGTATCCTTGTGGTGCAGGGGCGCCGGGCGCGGTCCGGTCAGGCTTGGGAAAAGCGAAAGCCCGTTGCTCTGTGCCGCGCCGTTTATCAGCACTTCGTGAAGCTGGGCGCGATCAAGCCCGAACCTGTCGCCAAGGTTCATGGCGGCGCGGGCGAGACCCAGGTCGGCCGCCAGCATCGCATTGCAAATAATCTTGGCGCGCTGTCCCGCTCCCACCGGGCCGAGGTGGACGACCAGCCGCCCAAAGGATTCGAGAACCGGGCGCGCCATGGCGACAGCTTCTTCGGTCCCGCCACACATCACGACAAGCTCCCCGGCCAAGGCCTGCGGACCGCTCCCATCGACCGGGGCATCGACGAACAGGATGCCGCGCTCGCCGCAGCGCGCTTCGAGCATCTCGCAGCTTTCGGGCGCGATAGTCGAATGGATAGCGAGCAGGCTTCCCGCGCGCATGGCCGGGATCAGCGCGTCGCACACCTCGGCGACAGCCGCATCGTCGAGAACGCACAGCCCGACATAGTCGCACGTTGCTCCAAGTTCAGCGATGTTGGCTGCCTTGGCTGCACCGCCAGACAGCAGTTGCGCCATCGACCCGGCACGGCGCGCCCACACCTTGAGCGGATAGCCCGAAGCCATGATGCGCCCGGCCATCGCCCCGCCCATCTGGCCAAGCCCGATAAAGCCAACGCGCATGTCCTTTTTGCTCACCCTGCGGTGATCCCCGCATCGATATTGATGCATGCGCCGTGAAAACTCCTGCCGGCCGGGCTAGCCAGAAGCGCGATCATGTCGGCCACATCGGTCACTTCGACCATGCCGCGCAGGCCCATGTAGCGGCTCATCAGCTCCATGTCCGGATCCTCGGGGAAGCTCATGTTTGCGCCGATATTGGTTGCCATGCCGCCCGGGCCGACGGCGTTGATCCGGATCGGCTGGCGCGTGTATTCCATTGCCAGCGCCTTGGTCATGCCGAGCAGGCCGAACTTGCTGGAGCAATAGGCAACGGCATAGGCCTCGCCGATGTAGCTGGCCGAACTGGCGACGTTGACGATCGCGCCCTCGGTTTCCAGCAGATGCGGGATCGCCGCCTGCGACAGCAGGAACGGCGCGGTGAGGTTGACCGCGATGATCCTGTCCCAGTCGGCGCGCGCCATTTCGTGCGCGTGGGCCATGACGATGATCCCGGCGACGTTGCACAGGGCATCCAGCCTCCCAAACCGTTCGACGGCAACAGCAATCACGGAGCCGCACTGGTCGGCATCGGACAGGTCTGCCTGGTGCGCCAGCACCTGCACCCCTTCTGATCCGGCAAGCGCGGCGGTTTCGGCCAACCCCTCCTCATTGAAATCGACAAGGACGAGATCGGCCCCGCAGCGCGCCAGTTTGAGCGCGGTCGCCTTGCCGAGGCCCGAAGCCGCGCCCGTAACCAGCGCGACCTTGCCATTCATGTCGATTGCGATGGACATTTCCGCTCCCTATCCGTCAATTGCATCCGTGGCCTATCGGCACAGTGAGGGGAGAGCAACCATGCTGAAACTGACATTCCTGATGAAACGGAAGCAGGGCATCAGCTTTGCGGAGTTCAGGGACTATTACGAGAACAATCACGCGCCCCTCGCGGCCGGCCTGTGCCCGCATCTCGTGCGCTACACCCGCACCTATCTGACCGGGTGGCAGCCGCTGGCGCGTTCGGCACAATTGCCGGACCCTGACTTCGACTGCATTACCGAGTGCTGGTACGACGTCGAAGGGACCTGGGACGAGCGCAAGCTGGACCTGCTGCCGCCCGAAGTGTTCAAACAACTGGCTGCCGACGAGGAGAATTTCCTTGATCGCAGGGCCAACCGCATGGTCATGTGCGAAACTGAAGAGAGCGACCCGGGCACCTTGCTGGGCAATCGCGGCTGAATCGGGAAGAGGATCGGAATTATGGCAGAGACGGGCAAGATCGTGAAGATCGGCGGCGGCACAGCATTCGGCGCGGACAGTTTTTACGGACACCATGCCCTTATCGAGGCGGGCTGCGATTACATCGTCTATGATTGCCTCGCGGAACTGACTCTCGCCTCGATGTCGAGCGACACGCGCTCCAATCCTGACGGTTTCCAGCCAGAGTTCCTACGCGATATCACGCCCTATCTACGCGACATGCTTGCAAGGGGCTGCAAGGTCGTGACCAACTGGGGCGGGCTCAATCCGCACGGCGCGGCAGAAGCCATGCGCAAGGTGCTTGCCGACATGGGGCTGACAGCGAAGATCGGTGTCGTCACCGGCGACGACATGCGCGACCGGATCGACCATTTCCGCGCCCAGGGCATTACCGAGATGTTCAGTGGCGAAGAAGTTCCGGACGATGTCGAATTCTCCAGCATGAACGCCTACTTCGGCGGCTTCCCTATCGCCCGTGCGTTGGCCGAAGGCGCGGATATCGTGCTTACCGGTCGCGTGGTCGATTCGGCGCTCGCACTCGGTCCGCTGATCCACGAGTTCGGCTGGACGCCAGACGACTACGACAAACTGGCGTCGGGAACGCTGATCGGCCACCTGACCGAATGCTCGACGCAAGTAACCGGCGGTACTTTCACTGACTGGGAGCTGGTGCCCGATCCGGCCAACATCGGCAATCCGATCGCCGAATGCCGCGAGGATGGTTCGTTCGTGCTCACCAAGCCGGGAGGGACTGGCGGGCTGGTGTCGGTCGGCACCGTGGCCGAGCAGATGATCTACGAGGTCAGCGACCCCCAAGCCTACATCGTGCCCGATGCGGTCTGCGATTTCAGCACAGTGGTCATGACGCAGGAAGCCGAAAACCGCGTCCTCGTTACGAACTGCAAGGGGTATGCGCCGACCGACACTTACAAGGTCTGCGCCACATTTTCCCGCGGCTGGCGCGCCACCGCGATCCAGCCGATCATCGGCATCAATGCGCCCGCCAAGGCGCAGCGCCAGGCGGAGGCCCTGTTCGAGCGTACGAATATCGTCTTGCGCGACCGCAACGCCAAGCCGCTCAATGAGACTTACGTCGAAATCGTCGGCGCCGAATCCAGCTACGGTCCGCGCTCTCGCGGCGGGGGGGCGCGAGAGGTCGTGGCGATGATATCGGTGACGCACGACGAGCCGATCGGCCCGGAAATTTTCATGAAAGAGCAGACCAGTTCGATCTCCTCGATGTCGCCGGGCACGACCGTTCCGCTCGGCGGCATTGGCGGCGCAGGGGCAGTCCGCCCGCTGATGTACGTGTTCCTGTTCCTGGTGAAGAAGGCGGATTTCACACCTGAAGTCTGGCTCGACGGCAAACAGCTCGATTTTTCATCGCAGCCTTCGCGCTGGTTCACGCCCGACATGATCGTACGACCACCCGAACCAGCGCGTCCCGACGATGCCGAGGCGGATTTGACCGTACCACTGATAGAGCTGGCGTGGGCGCGCAGCGGCGACAAGGGCAACCTGTTCAACGTCGGCGTCTTTGCACGCGAGCCGCGCTATGCGCCCTATATCGCCGCCGCGCTCTCAACCGAAGCAGTCGGCCAGTGGTACGCGCACCTCATCAGCGACGCCGCGCCGCAGATCGACCGGTTCGTGCTGCCTGGAACCCACGGCCTCAATTTCGTGGTCAAGAACTCGCTGCAGGGCGGCGGCGCATCGTGCCTGCGGCTCGATCCGGTGGCAAAATCGATGGGCCAGATGCTGCTTGAATATCCGGTTCCGGTTTCGCGCGAGATCGCCGAGCAACTGGGCGTGCTCGAAGCGGCCTAGCCTGCCGCAGCAGGGTTGGGCTCGAACATCTTCTCGACCTCGACCTTGCGGATCTTGCCCGAGGCGGTGAGCGGGAAACTGTCGAGTGCCAGCCAGGTGCGCGGCACCTTGAAATGGGCGAGCCCTTCGGCGGCGAAAGCCTCCATCGCTTGCGCGTCGAATGATGCCCCGTCGCGCAGCTTGACCGCACAGGCCACGGTCTGCCCCCAACGCTCGTCGGGCACGCCGACCACGGCGAGCGAGACGATGTCG